>JAFUXX010000314.1 GCA_017476965.1 Kiritimatiellia bacterium
GCCCGCCCGCCCCGCGTCCTGTAGCGAGGCCCTTGTGGCCTCGCGCCCGTCCTGTAGCGAGGCCCTTGCGGCCTCGCGGCCGTCCTGTCTCTCGGCCCTTGCGGCCCCGCCACGCCCGGCCGTCGCCCCATCACCGCCGCTCCGACTGGCGACATGACGCCGGAGCCGGCTCCCTGTTCGACAGCTCGGGAACGGCTGCGTCGGTTTTTTAGCCGAAACGGCGCAATGGGACAACAAGGAGTATGCGTTTCATTTCGTCGGACGCCATGCTCAACCCTGTCGGCGCATCGTTTTCCAGTGAATCAGATATGTAGCCAGAAGAAGAACAGGTTCGACGATTTTGGGGACGGCGATTCCTGCAATTCTCTTCGTCCCGCCTTGTTTGCCGAGAATCAGCGGCGGCCGGGAAAAACCTTGTACCCATCCGGGGGCGCCGGCGTGCTTGTCGACCACTTCGAGAACTATGTTTTCGAAATGCCGGTGCTTGGCATTGTCCGCACTCTTGTAAAGATCGCGGAAATTGGCGTTCCACGTCGATTTCCTGATGGCAATGCACCGCGTGTCGCACAGGGGCGGGTGCGGGCTGCCAAACCGTTTGACTCCCGGCCAGCGGAAATAGCAGACTGAAATCGGCTGGTTCCGCGCAGCCGCGTCGCGGACCAACCGACGGATGTTGTGGATGGGATACCTTCCGGTAAGTTTGAGAAACAGGTCGTCCGGACCGAGCATCGTCGAAACGTCCATTGCGATGTCCAGCGTCCTCATCTCGTTGTAGGACTTTCCTTTTGCCGGCAAAAATCCGTCCTTCGAAAGCGCGACGAATTCGACTTTGCTCCGCAAATCCGCCGGGACGGTTTTCTCGAACGGAGAGAGGTCCGCTTCGGAGTTTTCGCAAAAGACGATGCCTTTGCAGATGTCCTGGTTTCTTCGCAGAAACCGGATGTAGAACCTGAAGGCGTGCAAATACTGGCGCAGCCTCTGCTCTTTGGAGAACAGGCAATCGGCGCCGTTTCTGGCGTCAATCGCCGCCGTGAGGAGCAGAAACGGGCGATTGTCGCTTTTCGCCGTTTCAATGGCCGTGGGCATTGGTTCGCTCATTTCGTTTTTTTTGCACGTGCATTTCTTCGGAAAAGAGGACGTCGCACCACGACGGCCACAGGAAGCTGTCGGGCAGCGCCGGGGGTGGCGCGCGAAACGCCGCAACCATCGCGGCTGCAAGGCCGGAAAGATCGGTTCCGTCGTCGGGAACCGGAACTGCTCCCATTCCGCATCTTGAAGCGATCAATCCCGGTCCTCCGTGGTTCCAGCACACTACAGGACGACCAAGCGCAACGGCCTCCAGACAGGCCTGCCCGAACGATTCGTGGAGCGCGGGATGGACGAGCGCTGCAGATCCGGCAATCGTGCGGTATACATCCTCGAGCCGGGGCAATCGACCGAGAAAACGGACGCAGTTTTCCAACCCGAGTCGAGCGGCGGTTTTCCGCAGTCTTTCCTCCTCCGGTCCAGTTCCGACGATTTCGAGCGTGGCGTCGGGGAGAGTTTCCAGCACGGCGGGGAACGCCTTGATCGCGAGATCCACCGCCTTCCAGTGTTCCAGTCGGCAGGCGGTCACGAACCTGGGCCGGTCCGGTTTCGGGGTCGAGTCCGCAATCCGTTTCATTGCCTCCGCATCTTCTGAAGAAATCGCGGATTGCGGGTGGACCACAACCGGACACCGGACTATGCGGCGCAGCTTTTCGGCGTTTTGCCCCGTGGCGGCCACGGCCAAAGCCGCCTTCCGGAAAGCCGGACGGAAAAGCGCCGTCGACAGAAAAACGGCAACCGATTTTTTGAACTCCGCAAACCTTCCCCTTGCCGAATACGATTTCTTGAACGCCGGAGGGGTTTCATCCCCGCCGCCGACGGGCCCGAAGACAAGCGGAGGCCCGAACGACCCGAGAAAACTCGGAATCCAGTATGTCCCGAAGGTAATGTGGTGCACGAGGTCGAAATCGCCCGGACGGAACGACCGGCGGACCATTTTCGCCACGCCCAGTTGCCAGACAAGGTAGAAAAACTGGACGCCGCGACCGCCGCGCTTCCAGAACGTCAGCCAACGCGGCGGATCGTACCAAACCCACCGAACCCGTTTCGTCCAATCTTCACCGCACCGTTCGATGGCGGACCGGTTGTTCGCGCGCGTGAGAACCGTCAAATCGTGCCGCTTGGACATTTCCTTGACGAAATTCCAACCGACTCCCGGTTCTGAACCTTTTCCGGGTTCGCACGCGTAAGCGGAGACGAGGATTTTCACCTTGGTCCCTCCGCCGCTGCCGCCATGGCGTCTCGGGCATGCGCGGCAATCAAACGCGCGAGAGACGAGGCGTTTTCCCCGGACTCCGGTTCCGGCAGGCCGACAAAAACCATGCCCCGGTTCTTTCTGACGCCTCCGGGTGCCGCCAGTCCGGCCGACACCCCGTTTTTTGCAAGAAACCTCATCCTGCGCAGGGTTGCCGCGATTCCGTTGCCGAAGGCCGGTTTGCCTCCGTCGCGCAACACGCAACCGTGCAAATTGGACCACCCGGCCAGATTCGGCGCCGCAAGTGCCAGGGCTTCGCGGACCAACTCCGCGTCGCGAGACCCGGCGTCAAAAGCAAATTCCCTTCCCGGCCGCCAAAACATGCGCGAAACGGCGCGCGCGAAGAAGCCTGCTGTTCCGCCGAGCGTCCGCGCCGGATGGCGGAACAACGCCCTGGTTGTCACTGCGCGCCGCGCGGCCGTCGCCAGCGCTTCCACGTCGTCCCAGCGTCCGGCGTCCGCCGCCGCCACGATTCCGGGGGCTGCGCGTCCGAAACGCGAAAACGCTTCGAAGATTGCGTCGTCCGGACATTCCGGCCTGAGCCGGCGCCACTGTTCGCGGTGCTTTTCGCGCACTTTCCCGCAGTACAGCAGACGCGTGGCGACGTTGGAGAAAAGTTCGTCGGCGATTGACGGCACGAAAGCGAAGCGTCCTTTCCTTCGTCGTGAAAGGACGGCCCGCGAATCGGCAAAGGGGATGAAATGCCATTCGAGCCCTTCGTTGAAATCCACGTGCAGCAGGCCGTCGCCGCATGGCTGGAAGAAAAAGGCGGAGTGGCATCCGAAGCGGACCGTCCTGAAAAACCGCCACCCCATGGACGGGGCGAGAGCTGCGGCAAAGGAAATCCATTCGCGGACCTTGCCCGGCGCGACGAGCAAATCGACGTCGTTTCCGACGTCGTCCGGCAGGTTTTCGTAGTTGCGCAGGTAGACATACTCCAACTTCCGCCTGTCGGCCTCTTCGAGCAGAGCGACTACGAATCCTCCGGCCGTTGCCGTTTTTGCCGTCAGGCCACTTCCTTCGCGCATGGGAAACTCGCATGCGCGGGGGGGAGTCTGCCGGTCGCCGGCAGAAGGGGATTTCGCGGTGTTTTGCACTTCAAAACTGGTGTCGGACGGCGGAAAGATAGCACGTTCCGCGCCAAAATGCACTTGAAAACCGCGAACGAACTTCCTTTGCGCATATTTTCCTCGCAACAAAACGCCAAAAACTCGCATTTCGGGCTTGCAGCGGGCCGCTTTGGGAAATTTGCCCCAATCGGCCTGAATTCCATGCCATCATCAGGGATTGGAGTTGTCGTTGCGAGGCTTTCGGCATGATTGCCCTCCCGCGCATGCGAGTTTCCCATGCGCGGAGGAAGTCCGGCCGGTGCCGGGTCGTGCGAGAACAAGAAAAGTGCGTTTTTCCGCCTCGTCGATCTGTTGAATCGCGAAGAAATTCGGTATGCCATGGTCGGAAACACGGACGAATACCCGGATCGCATCGGCAGTGACGTCGACATCGTCACCGATCGTGCGGGCATGGAAAAATTCCACCACGCAGTCTGGAACCTCGAGGCGGACGGCCTGCGCGTTGTTCAGCGTTTTCGACACGAAATCACGGCTTTTTACTACATCCTCGCGTTCAAAACCCGCGACGACGGTTGGGATTTCGTCCAGCCGGACATTTGCACCGACTACTTCCGGCGGGCAGTGAAACTCCTCGACGCCGGGCCGATGCTCGCCCGGAGCCGCCCGAAACAATGCCCGGATTGCCCTGGCGGGGAGTTTCGCGTTTTGTCTCCGGCAGACGAATTCGTCTACTACTTTCTCAAGAAAATCGGCAAAGAAAAACCTCTGACCGAATCCCAGTTCAGGCATCTCCGCGAAGTTTTTGCCCTGGATCCGGAAGGGTGCCGGGGGCGGATGGCGCCATTCGGTCGCGCCGTGCGGAGCGCGGTTTCCGCTTTCGAGGCTGGAGATGCGTCGCGTCTTTCGATTTCCATTCCGGAAATCAAGCGCGACATCCTTAGTTCCGGCGTTCTGCCGCATCCGGTGCGCTTCCGCGATTCGTTGCGGAAAATCGACAGGGTTTTGAAGCCGACCGGAATCGTCGTGGCGTTTGACGGAGATGGCGGCGAGACCGGGAAAACGGTCGAGAATTTACACCGCGCGCTCGCCGGGGCGTTCCGCCGCCACGTGGATTTCGACTCCCGGCGGAATCCCGGTCCGCGCGCCGTTTTCGCGGCCAAGGCGTCCAGCACGCTCGTCTCGCTTCGCGGCAAACCGGGCGCGGGATTGCGGCCTTTCGTCGATTTGTTTCTCCCGGGCGGAATCGCGCCAACGACCGCCGTGGAGACCGTGCTGGACTTTGCCGCCGCGCGCGCGAAACGGCGGTACCGGCCGCGCGGCGCGACCTTCCAGCCGGTGACGCAATGAAAGACTCGCTGCGCCTCTGCCTCTCCCTGTACGCCTGCGAACCGAACAGGGGTTCGGAGCCGGGTGTCGGCTGGGCGTGGGCGCTTGGCATGGCCAAGCGCCACGAAACATGGGTGATCACGCGCGCCAACAACCGGGAAGTCATCGAGGCGGAGCTCGACAGGCGCGCGGTTCCTCCCGCGGACCGTCCGCATTTCGTCTGGGTCGATTTGCCGAGGTGGGTCGTGCGCCTGAAAAAACGCGGCGCAGTTCCCGTGGGGCTCTACTATTTTCTCTGGCAATTCGCCGCCCGGCGCGCGTGGGACCGCACTGGGACGCGGGCCGACGTGATACACCACGTGACGTTCTGTTCGTATGTATTGCCCGGGGCCTGGTGGCACAGAAAAGAAAAGGTCGTCCTCGGTCCGCTCGGGGGAACCGCCGTATGCGCCCGTCCTTTTCTGGCAGAGTTTCCGCCGTTTTGCCGTTTCGTCGAATGGAAGCGCGGAATTGGACGGAGGTTGTGGTTCCTGGATCCGTTTTTCCTCCGTTCGCGCGCATCGGCCGATGCCTTGCTCTTCGTAGACCGCGACAGCGCGTCGCGCATGGGCGACCGCGGGCGCGATGTGTCTCTCATGCTGGATGTCGCGGTTCCCGGAAAACTCCTTGACGACTCGTTCGGCATGGCTCGCAGGCGGCGCAGACAGTTCGTTTGGGCTGGAACGTTGGCAGGACACAAGGCCGGTGGCGTGGCTTTGCGGGCTTTCGCGCAGGCATTTGGACGCGACCAAGACCAGCCGCGGTTCGTCATGTTCGGAAAAGGACCGGACCGCGCCAGACTCGAACGCTTGGCCGCAAAACTCGGAGTGTCGGCAAACGTTTCGTTTCGCGGAAACGTGCCGCAGACCGAACTGTGGGCCGCCATTCGCGACAGTCTCGGTTTCGTGTTCACGAGCGTCCGGGACACTTGCGGATCCGTTTCGGTCGAAGCGCTGGCATGCGGCACTCCGCTTGTCTGCTTCAAGCACCAAGGAGTCGGAGAAGTCGTCGACGGGACATGCGGCATCGCCGTGAAGCCTGGAACGTACCACGACGCGGTTTCCGGTTTTGCGTCGGCGATGCGCCGACTGGCCGGCGATCCGGAACTTGCCAACCGTCTCGGTGCCGCCGGGCGCAAGCGCGCAATCGACATGTTCACGTGGGAACACAAGTTCGACAAGGCCGACGAAATCTACCGCAATGTCTTGTCTCCCCGGGGGCACACGGCATGAAACGCATTCTCCTTGTTCTCTATTACGCCGTTTTGGCGAAAATCCCGATGCAGCCGTTTCCGGGCTGTCGGATAGGGTACAAACTCCGGCGTTGTGCCGCCAGACGGCTGCTGCGGAGTTGCGGCCGGAACGTGATAGTCAAGAACCGGTGCTATTTCGGAGACGGTTCAAGACTTTCCGTCGGGAACGACAGCCAACTTGGACAGAATTCGCGGTTGCAGGGGAGAATCGACATTGGCAACGACTGCGTCATGGGTCCGGACGTGGTGATCATGGCCACGAGCCATGGGTATGACCGGAGTGACATTCCGGTTCGTCTCCAAGGCGGGTGGGAAAAGCCGGTCCGTATCGGAAACGACGTCTGGATCGGGACCAGAGCCGTGATTCTGCCCGGTTGCGAAATCGGCGACCATTGTATCGTCGCCGCGGGTGCCGTCGTGACGAAATCGTTTCCGCCCTTTTCCATTGTCGCCGGCGTTCCGGCGCGGGTCGTAAAAAGAAGGACGAACGCCGAATTGCCGGACGAATCGGCCAAATGACGGGGCATCGTCGCCTCTGTTTTTCCGGACCAAATGCGTTGCCGGCATGATTGACACCGCCCTCGCTGGGGGATTATGATTCGGCCCGTGGAACGCTACTTCAACATCGCCGGGCCTTGCATCCCGGCAGAACACTACATGCTTCCGGCGCTCGACCGATTGCCGTCGATCCGCCGCTTGATCGACCGTAAACAGTACTTCGTCATACACGCGCCCCGCCAGACCGGAAAGACGACGGCGCTCAACGCGCTTGTCTCCGAAATCAACGGGACCGGGAGTCGATATGCCCTCTACTGTTCTTTGGAAACATTGCAGGTGGCGAAGGATCCGGTCCGCGCTTCACAGGCGGTTGCCGAATTGTTGCTTTTCAACGCACATCGAACGCTTCCGTCGATTTTCCGCAATCCGGAAGAATCGGAATTCGGCTTCGCCCGCGAACCAGACTCGATCTACGAGTCGGGAAGTCTGGCCATCCGGAAGACGCTCTCCGATCTGGCCGCTTCCGCAGGAAAACCGTTCGTCGTGTTCTTCGACGAAGCGGATTGCCTGGCAGGTGACGTTCTGCTTTCGTTCCTCCGCCAACTTCGCGACGGCTGCGTCAACCGGGAGCGCATTCCGTTCCCCGCTTCCATCGCGCTCGTCGGAATGCTTGACGTCCGCGACTACAAGGCGCAAATCCGGCCGGACGGCGAATCGCTCGGCCAAATCAGCCCGTTCAACATCATCTCCAAGGACTTGACCCTGCGGAATTTCACCGAACGGGAAATCGCCGACCTTTACGCGCAGCATACCGCCGCGACGGGGCAGGTTTTCGAGCCCGGCGCTCTCGCAAAAGTCTGGAAATTCACATACGGCCAGCCTTGGCTGGTCAACGCTCTCGCCCGCGAGTGCATCGAGGAAATCCACGATTTCGACTATGCGGTCCCGATTGCCGCGGAAGACGTCGTCGCGGCGAAGGAGACGATCATCCGCCGCCGCGACACGCACGTGGACAGTACCAATTGGCGCCACAAAGATCCATGCACGCTCGGACTCTCCGAAGGCTGGATGGCGGTCTTCGACACGGACCCGGCGAAACCGTGGGAAGAGAAACTCTACACCCGGACCGCCGCCTTCGGCGGCAAGACCATCCACGTGATCGGCCTGTGACGCGCCGCACGGCCGCATTCCCGCAGAGACTCCACGTCGCGTCGTGATTTGGCGGCGGGTCCGATTTGATGCAGCCTGCGTCAAAGGTTGCCAAGTTCGCGTTTCAAAAGCAACCACGGTTGCGGCCCTTTCGAAACATAATACGTCCAATCGGTGCGCGAAACGATTTCCGCGCCGGTCGCGGAAAGAAAATTCGCGAGACTCCCTTCGCCGTTCTGCACGGCGTCGTTGCGCACGACAATCCATTCGACCGAAGCGGCGTCGAAATCGGCGGCGGTTGCATTTGGCGGAAAAGGAACCATTTCCGCGTCCGGCGCCGCCTGCCAGAATCCCGCAATCGGGACAAGATCCTCGACGACCAGTCCGATTTTCCGGGCGTCTCCGGGAATTCCCATCCGCAACGGGGCCAGGTGACGCTCCGAGAACGAATTGAATTCGGCAAGTTTTGCAGCCGGTCCGGGTCTGTCTTCCAGGAATTTTGCCATGGTTTTGAAAGGCAGCAACGGCCGCGAAGCGTCGGTGGCAACGCCAAAGGCCGCGCCCGCCAGGCAAACGAACGAGAACGCCGCCACGGTTTTCCCCGGAAATTTCGACAATCCGGCAAAAGCAATCGGGAACAGAAGAACGGGAAACCCGATGTACGATCTGCCCAAACTGCTCGGCTTCATGACCGCTATCGCCACGCACATCATCGCAACGACCGCGGTTCCGGCCAATGCGCCAGTGCGCGAAACCCGGTTCCGGCACGCCGCAAAACCGGCGAGCAACAGCAAAGTCGCGAACGTGCCCAGCGACGCGTCTTCGGTGATGAGGACAGGCCTCAGCCGTATGGACAACGGCGCGAGCAGTTTGTTGCATTTTGCGAAAAACGGGTTGACCGGAGGCGTCAGCATCTGCACGGCAAAAAGCAACGACGATCTGGCGAACGACGGTTCGGGTTTCCCGGAGGCGTTCTCCGCGGGCGGATCTCCGGGTTTCTCCCGGCCGTCGCAATCCAGGCGATCCGTTCCGGCTCCGGAGTTGCCGGGGCGTGTCTCCGATTCCGGCGCCACCCATTCCGCGACATCGACTTTGGGATGCGCGTAACTGCCCCATTCCATTTGGTTGACCCCCATTGTCGGCAACGGGGAACAGAGCAGCAAGACGGGGAAAACCGCGGCTGCGCAAAGGGGCGAAATCTTTTTCCAGGGCCGCGTCGGCGCGAAAAAGAACCAACACGCCCACACCGGTGCAAGTACCAGATACTGCGGCTTTGTGCCGCAACAAAGAGCGAACGCCACCGCGGAAAGCACGACATCGTTCCGTTCCGGACGGCTTTTGGCCGCAAAATGGAGCGACAACGCAAGAAACGCCACGCTGCATGCGACATTGTCGTTCGTGGAGGCTCCCAGGACGAACACCGGAGCCGAGGCGAAAGCGAGCGATATCGCGTCGGCTTTCGGACCGGGTCCGGCCGCGGCGGCCGCCCAGCGGCGGAAAAGAGCCAGCAGGAAGAGAAATCCGAAATAGTTCGGCAGGGCCAAAGCCCATTCGCCAAGAGGCAGATGGAATGCAGCGGAAAGCATAGGCCAGACATGCGGCATCTGGTTTATCCGCATGTCGACGAACGGGACGCTCCACGGGCGGCCTTTCTGCAGCCAGAACTGCATTTGCGGGATGCGGTAGACGTACGAATCCAAAAAGCAATGCGGCCCGGCGAGACAGGCGGTCAAGCACAATGCCGCCAAAAACGGAAAACCAATTCCGATTCCGGAAAAACGCCCCGTCTCGAAAACACCGCGTCCGGCCCGGCGGATCCGGACGCCGGCTGTCGCGACAGCCGCGGCGAAGCCGGCGAACGCGCCGGCCCTCATGGCGGAAAATGCGGAAAAAAACGTCTCCGCGGCCAGAATCTCCACGACGCATGCAATCCACGTGGCGGCCCAAAAGTCGAGCGGAGCCGGAATGTCCGTTGGCGCCCCGGAGACGGTCGGCGGTCGTTCGTTTGTCATCGGCCGGCCCTCATCAGGTAAACTGTTTCCTCGGACAGGCGGCGATTCGCCGCGAGCAACGATCCGAGAACGGCGAGCAAAAGGCAAAGGAAGCCCGCAAAAGCCGAAATGGAAAGCAAAACGAGTGACGGAACGTGCGTCCGGGCCGGATCGGGAAATGCGTATGTCAAGACGAGAAAACGCATTCCCAAGGCGGCGGCGAACAAAAGAAACGGTGCCGAAAGCAGGGAAAAGAACGTTCCCGGGCGATACAGCACGAACATGTGCAGCATCGTTCCGCCGGTTTTGCGCAGATATTGGGGAATCGACTTGAAAAGGCGCGAATCCCTCGTTTTGGGATTCACGCGGATGTCGACCGACGCGACCCTCAAGCCCGTCGTTCCGGCTTGGATCAGAGTCTCCATGCAATACGAAAAGCGCGAATGCAGGAAAATGCGTTGCAGGGCGTCTCTCGAAAATGCGCGAAAGCCCGATGGCGCATCGCGGACCGTGGTCTTCGAAATCCTCCTGAGCGCCCAGCTGCCGCAAAGCTGCAACGCTTTTTTGACAGGACTGAACTCCTTGTGCTCGAGTATCGGACGGCACCCGACGACGATTTCGGCCCTGTTTTCCAGGATCGGCACTACTAGTTTTGCGATGTCGGCGCCGCAGTACTGGTTGTCCGCGTCCGTGTTCACGAGGATGTCGGCGCCATGTGCGAGAGCATAGTCCCGACCGGACGAAAACGCGGCCGCGAGGCCGCGGTTCGTCCCGTGCGACACCACGTGGCGGACCCCGTTTTCCCGTGCAACCTCGACGGTCCGGTCGGTGGAGCCGTCGTCGACGACCATGATTTCTATTTCGTCGATGCCGTCGATGCGTTTCGGGAGGTCGGCGATGGTCTGCGGAAGTGTCGCCTCTTCGTTGAGGCATGGTATCTGGATGAAAAGTTTCACTTTTTGTTTCCCTCGATTGCACGGCGGCAAAAGACGAATTTCGCCAGCGAAAAGACCACGACGTTTGCCAGTTGGTACGCAAGGTAGTAGCAGTCGCGCCCGGCGACGACCAGCGGAAAGCGCAATGCCTCCACGCAGAAAGAGTAGAAAACCCAGTCCAGCCCCCGGAACGCGGCCACGGCTCCCATGAACTCCCCGTACTGCCGCCAGACGGATTTTTCCGGGGCCGGTTCGAACACGAACTTGCGGCACAACGGGAAGTTGATGTTGACCTGTACGACGAGAACGAACGCGTAGGCCAGCGTTTTCGGCATTCCGCATCGGTCGACCAACAGGAAGTTCAGGGGAAAAGCCGCCAAAAACGCCGGGAGCCCCACGGCGAGGAAAAGCACGAGTTTTCGAATGGAATCGGGAAGTTGCATGGGAATCTCGCGTCCGGATCCTCGGACGCGCATTCACGGGTTTTCGAACGCGACTTTCGTCTTTGCCCGGAAAGTTCCTCCGCCTGAATGCGTTTCACGCGAAAATGAAACTCCGTCCGCGATCAACGCCGCGTCTTCGGCGTGGAAACTGTCTGCCGACGCGACATGCCGCTTGGACGCCCGCGGGGCCGGCAGCACGGATTCGGCGCCGGTCAATCCCGATATGGAATCGTCGACGAGCACCGAACCGTCTTCGCCAACCGCCACGACGCGCTTGAAGCCGTACGGGCTTTCCGTTTTTTTGAAAATCAGGTTTTTTTTCAAAAGCCCGATGACCGATTTGCCGAACAAGTACGAGACGACGCGCAACCCGAAATGCTTGAACGGCGTCGACTCCATTTCCCTGTGGGGGGCGAGGCGGCCGGAAATCTCGTACCCGCCAGCCGTCCGTTTCGTTTTCCAGTCGGTCGACCACCAATGGGAAACGAACTGTTTTTCGCGGGTTTTGACGACCCATCCGAAATCGGCGGCGAGGACTTTCCCGTGTTTTGACAATCGCAAGCAACCGCCCTTGTTGGCGGCGACCGTCAAGAGCGTTTCGTCCGGCAGGCGGCGGAATGCGTAACCGCATCCCGGCAGAAAAACGTCCGCGGCGGCGCGTCCGGATTCCGGCGGAAGCGTTTCCGCGGGAGACCGTGCGGCCGCTTTGTCGAATTGTGCAACCGCCCTTGCCACCGAGTGCCCGATGTAGTGGCACCAATACCGGTCGTCGACGGCGGCGAAAAAGTGCGCCGCCTCGCCGGCGCCGGAATACAATGCATCGATCAGCCGTCCGGCCGTCCGGCGCTGCTCCGGGGCTCCGTCGTTCAAATACCGCGCGATGCCGTACGGAACCACGTAATCCGTGTTGCGGGCGTTGAGCATTCCGAGACCGCATCCCGGCTTGCCGACTGCCGTGTCGAGAAAAGCGAGGGCGCGATTGCACGAATCCCTGAAATCGGGATCGCCGGTGGCGTCCCACAAATCCCACAGGCAGTCCATCGTGACGGAAAGGTATCCGGCATCGGGCCCGTCGTACTCCCAAAACCAGCCCTCTTCGTGCTGTTTGGCGAGCGTTTTCGCCTTTTGCCGGGCGAATCCGGCTTCCGGCACCGATTCCGGGTACGACTTGCGGATCCATGCAAGAGCGGCGAGTCCGGCGACTTGCTGGTTCGTGGCCTTGTCCTCGAACCTGGCCAGAAGCTGCCGTGCGGCCCGTTTCATGCCCGGCCGGACCGCATCCTTGTCGACAACGCCTTCGGCAACGAGCTTGGCGACGGCAAGCGTCGAAAACGCGACCGGCGGATACCCCTGCTCCCACGGATAGTATTCCTCGAATGCGCCGTGCATGACGGCCCTCCGGTTCCAGAATTTCGCGGAACCCGCGGCCAGTTCGCGCGCAAAACAACCGGGGAGAAAATCCGGAACGGCTTCCGACGCCCGAAGCGCCGTGTATCCGCCTTGTTGCAGGATGATCGAGGAAAAGTCGCGCATCCTGTAATGCCAGAAATTGCGGTCGAAACAGCCGAATGACGGGCTGTTCGGA
>JAFUXX010000315.1 GCA_017476965.1 Kiritimatiellia bacterium
CACGCCGCAGATTTTCAGCCGAGACACGGCCTCTTGCCCTCGGAGACGAGCCTCACGAGCGCGGAGCCCACGACGAATCCGTCGGCGTGGCGGCAGACTTCCGCCGCCTGCGCGCGCGTCGATATGCCGAACCCCGCCGCGACGGGCAGCCGCGCGACGGAGCGGATGGCGTCGAGCCGCTCCGCGAGGTCGGCCGGCAGCTCGGCCCGCGCGCCGGTGATGCCTTTCACGGTGATGGCGTAGAGGAACGAGTTGTCGAGCCCTTCCTCGCTCGCCGTCACGCGCGGCAGCGGCGTGTTCGGCGCTATGAGCGGTATGCAACCGATGCCGCGCGGCGAGAGGTGGCGCACGAGCTCGCCGCGCTCTTCGAGCGGCAGGTCCACGCACAGCACGGCGTCGATCCCGGCCTCATCGGCGGCGGCGGCGAATTTTTCCAGCCCCTTCGATAAAACGGGGTTGTAGTACGTGAAGAGCACGATGCCCGTCTCCGGGTGCCTGTCGCGGATGCGGCGCGCGGACTCCAGCACCGAGTCGAGCGTGACGCCCTGCCGCAGCGCTTCGTACGCCGCCGAGCGGATCACGCCGCCGTCGGCGAACGGGTCGGAAAACGGCACGCCGAGCTCCAGCACGTCCGCGCCGCCGGCGACTATTTCGTCCGCCGCCTTTTCGCTCGCTTCGAGGCTCGGGCAGCCCATCGTGAGGTACGCGACGAACGCGCCGCGCCCTTCGGCCTTCGCCCTCGCGAAAGCGCCGGTTATCCTCTTCTCCTTCATTCCGCGGCCTCCTTTCCGCCGCGCTCCGCGCGGTACTTCGCGATGTTTTCCATGTCCTTGTCGCCGCGGCCCGAGAGGTTCACGAGCAGGATCGCGTCCCGCGGCAGCGCGGGCGCGCGCTTGATCGCCTCGGCCAGCGCGTGGCTCGATTCGAGCGCGGGGATTATCCCCTCGAAGCGGCAGAGCGCGTCGAACGCGGCGACGGCCTCGTCGTCGTCGATCACGGCGTACTCCGCGCGTCCGGTGTCGTGCAGGTGGCAGTGCTCGGGGCCGACGCCGGGGTAGTCGAGTCCGGCCGAGACGGAGTAGGTGTCCACGACGTTGCCGTCCGCGGTCTGCAGGAGCATCGTCTTGGCGCCGTGCAGAACTCCGAGCCGGCCGCCGTTGATCGACGCCGCGTGCTGCCCGGTGGCGATGCCCTTGCCGCCGGCCTCCACGCCGACGAGCCGCACGGACGGGTCGTCGAGGAACCCGGCGAAGAGCCCCATCGCGTTGGAGCCGCCGCCCACGCAGGCGACGGCCTGGTCCGGCAGGCGGCCGTAGCGGTCGAGGCACTGCCGCCGCGCTTCGCGCCCGATCACGCTCTGGAAGTCGCGGACGAGTTCCGGGTACGGGGCGGGGCCGGCCACGGTGCCGATCACGTAGAAGGTGTCGTCGCAGTTGGATACCCAGTCGCGGAGCGCTTCGTTCATGGCGTCCTTGAGCGTCGCGCTGCCCTCTTCCACGGCGTGGACCTTCGCGCCGAGCATCTGCATGCGCTGCACGTTCGGGGCCTGGCGCACGACGTCCGTCGCGCCCATGTACACCTCGCACGGCATCCCGAAGAGCGCGGCGACGGTCGCCGTCGCCACGCCGTGCATCCCGGCGCCCGTTTCGGCGATGAGGCGCTTCTTGCCCATGCGCCGGGCGAGGAGCGCCTGCCCGACCGTGTTGTTCACCTTGTGGGCGCCGGTGTGGTTGAGGTCTTCGCGCTTGAGCACGATCCGGGCCCCGCCGAGGGAGTCCGAGAGCCGCCGCGCTTCGGTGATCGGGGTCTCGCGCCCGACGTAGTCGTGCAGCAGCGCCTCGAACTCCGCGCGGAACGCGGGGTCGTTCCTCGCCTCTTCGTACGCCGTTTCGAGCTCCTTGAGCGGAGCCATCAGCGTTTCGGCCACGTACTGGCCGCCGTAGATTCCGTAATGGGTTTTCATTTCTTTGCCTTGAAGTCAAATGCTCCGGCCGAGAAGCCCGGCCAGTTTCTTCCCCGGCTCCGGGGCGCGCATGAGCGCCGTGCCGACGAGGAAGCCGTCCGCTCCAGCCGCCTTCGCCCGCGCGACCGCGTCGCGGTCGTGCATTCCGGACTCCGCCACGCGCAGCGCCGGGCGCGGGATCGAGCCGACGAGTTTTTCCAGGAGCGAAACGTCGGTGGAGAAGTCGCGCAGGTCGCGGCAGTTCACTCCGACGAGCCGGGCCCCGGCCGCGGCTGCGCGGCGTATCTCGTCCGCGTCGTGCGTTTCGACGAGCGCGTCGAGACCGAACGACGCGGCGTAGCCGAGCAGGTCGCGGAGCGAGGCGTCGTCCAGAAGCGCGACGATGAGCAGCACGGCGTCCGCCCCCGCCGCGCGCGCGGCCGCGACCTGGTAGCGCGTCGTGGCGAAATCCTTGTAGATCACCGGCAGGCGCACCGCCGCGCGCGCTTCGCGCAGGAAATCCTCGCCGCCGAGGAACCTGTGCGGCTCGCACAGCACGGACAGCGCCGCCGCGCCCGCCGCCTCCAGCTCGCGGGCGAGGTCCGCCGGACGGAAATCCGCGCGGATCAGCCCTTCCGACGGCGACGCCTTCTTGAGCTCGGCGATCACGCGCGGCTCCGCGCCGGGGGCGGCGCCCGCGGCGATCGCAGCGGCG
>JAFUXX010000316.1 GCA_017476965.1 Kiritimatiellia bacterium
CCACGTGGCCGCCGCCGCCCCATTCGGCGCAAATCGCGGCGGCGTCGAACGGCGGGCGCGCGCGCAGGCTCACGTTGACCTTGCCGCCGGGCGAGGACCTCCGCACGAACGCCGCGATTTCGCACCCGTACGCCGCGCGCGGGATGTCCACGAAGTTCTCCGAGTCCGTCGTGTCGCAGCCTTCGGCGGCGTAGTCGCCGGCGTCGAGCCAGCCCGACACGACCTTGCCGCCGGCGTCCTCCGCGAGGTGTTCGAGAAAACGGCGCTGGAGCTTGATGCGCCGCATCGGGACGCGGCCGTACACGCTTTCGGCGATCGCTTCGGTACGGACGCCGGCGGAAACGAGGTCCGCCCCGGCGAGAAGCGTCTCGCGCGACGTCGAGCCGTAGCTGAAGCGTCCGCTGTCCGTCACGACGCCCGTCCAGAACGCCTCCGCGGCGGCGCGGTCCACGGGCAGGCCCGCGAGGCGCACGACTCGCAGGACGATTTCCGACGCCGAGGCCGCGTCCGGCTCCACGAGGCACGTCGCGCCCGGGATGCCGTTGTTGCTTTCGTGGTGGTCGATGCAGAGCGTGCGCATCTTCGCCGGGAGCGCGCGCAGCGCTTCCGGGATGCGCGACTCGGACCCGCAGTCGAGCACGACGAGCGTGTCGCCCGGGGCCGGGGAGAAGTCCTCGGGCTCGGGCCCCGCGCATTCTTCCGCGTCGAGGTACGAGTAGATTTCCGAAACCGGCCGCAGCGCGAGCGTGAACGCCTCCCGTCCGGCCGCGCGCAGCGCGCGGCACAGTCCCACAGCCGAACCCACGGCGTCGCCGTCCGGCCGCAGGTGCGCGCACACCGCGAACCTCCCGGTTCCGGCAAGCAGCGCGGCGGCCATTTCCTTTTCGTTTGCAACTGTCATGGCTCGAAGCCTACCAGAACGCCTTGCGCGGCGCAAACGCCCGCGCCGCGCGGAGCGTTTCGCCGCGCCGCGGCCGTCACGGGTCTTCGCGCCAGCGCAGGATCCGGAGCGCTTCGCCGTCCGCGTACGCGACGCAGGAAATCTGGCGCTCCACGTCGCCGCTGCGGCCCGTCGCCGTGATGCGGTAGAACTGGGAGTTGACCGTGACGCGGTCCGCGACGGCGCCGGAAAGCCCGTCGATGCGCGCGAACAGGTCGTCCACGCTCTTGAACGGGTCGGGGTCTCCCTCGTCGTCCAGCGCCTCGCGCTCCTCCATGATCGCGCGGGCGAGGATGTCGTCCACGTCGGGCAGCGTGCGGAGGACGTCGTACGGCGCGCTCTGGATGTTCACCTTGCCGTCGCCGTACGTCGTGAGCATGTCTTCGATGCCGGCGATGACGAGGTCGTTCGTTTCGGAAAAGCGGTTGAAGCGCGGCGCGGCGCCGCCGGCGTCCGGGTCGCCTTCCAGCACCGCGGGGTCGAACGCGCCGCCTGCGAGCAGCGCTTCGGGAAAGCCCTTCACGAGCAGCAGTTCGCGCACCGTGTCGAACGGGCCGTTGCGCGCCTTGCGCGGCGGGTCGAGCAGTTCGTAGTAGTCCTCCGTCTCCGCGCCCTTGGGGTTCGGGGTGTCGTCCTCGTCCATCCAGTCGAGTACCGGGTCGATGATGTAGTCGAAGTACTCTTCGGGGATTCCGGCGTTGCCGAGGATCGTTTCCCAGTCGTCGCGCGTGAGCAGGTTCACGTTCAGGCGGCCGGGCTCGGGCTCTATGTCGACGGCGACGAAAGCGTCGCCCACGGGCTCCACGAGCCCGATTATCGCCTGGCCCTTCGCGAGGCGCTCCGCGGCGTCGTGCCAGCGGTCTTCGTCCTCGTCCAGGTCCGACGCGGCCGGGCGTCCGCCCGCGCGCGCCATGAGCATCTTGGCGACTTCGATGCCGGACTCCGCCGCGGCGCCCGCCACGGCGCGGTGGCGCAGGTACCGGGCGAACCGCGATTCGAGGCGCGCCTCGAAGCCGAGCGATCCCACGAGCGTGGAGAGAACCGCGACGACGAGCAGCACGAGCACGAGCGCGCTGCCGCGGCCACGCTCATACGAGGCCCGCGCGGCGCCGCCGCGGCTAGCCGGCGAAGCGGCGGAGAAATTCGCGGGTCCGTTCATTGTTCGGGGCGCCGAACACTTCGGCTGGCGGACCTTCCTCCGCGACCACGCCGCCGTCGAGGAAAAGCACGCGGTCCGAGACGTCCCTCGCGAACGCCATTTCGTGCGTGACGATCACCATCGTCATCTTCTCCTCCGCGAGGCCGCGGATGACCTTGAGGATTTCGCCCGTGAGTTCCGGGTCGAGCGCGGACGTCGGTTCGTCGAAAAACAGCACTTCCGGGTCGAGCGCCAGCGCGCGCGCTATCGAAACGCGCTGCTGCTGGCCGCCGGAAAGCTCGCAGGGGTAGGCGTCCGCCTTCGCGGAGAGCCCCATCTTGTCCAGCAGGTCCATCGCGTGCGCGGCGGCGTGTTCGCGCGAGCGGCCGAGCACGACGCGCTGCGCCTCGGTCACGTTGCGCAGCACGGAGAAGTGCGGGAAGAGGTTGAAGTTCTGGAACACGAGCCCGATGCGCAGGCAGATGCGGCGCTGGACCGCGCGCGGCGCGTAGGCGCCGCCGGACACGAGGTCCTCGCCCGCTATCCGGATCGAGCCGGCGGATACCGGTTCGAGATTCGTCACGCAGCGCAGGAGCGTCGACTTGCCGCCGCCGGACGGTCCTATCACGGCGAGCACGTCGCCCCTGTGCAGCGAGAACGACACGCCGTGCAGCACTTCGTTGTCGCCGAAGGACTTGCGCAGGTCCTTCACGCGGAGGATTTCTTCCATGGCGCTCACCGGTAGTACGACAGCATTTTCTCGATGCGTTCCATGCCCCACGCGACGAGGTAGTTGAACACGTAGTAGAACGCGCCGGCGACCACGAACGGCAGCATCGTCGTGTGCGCGCTCGCCGCCATCTTGGCCACGGTGAACATCTCCATCACGGACAGCGTGAACGCGAGCGACGTGTCCTTGACGAGCGTGATCACCTCGTTGGTGACCGGCGGCAGGATGCGCTTCACGACCTGCGGCAGCACGATCCGGAAGAACGTCTGCGGCCGCGTGAAGCCGAGCATCTTCGCCGCCTCGTGCTGCCCGGCCGGGATCGACTCGATCCCCGCGCGGTAGATTTCCGCGAAGTACGCGGAGTAGTTGAGCGAGAACGCGATGATGCAGGCCGCGAAGCGGTACGACGGCTTGAGCGGTATGCCGAAGATGTAGTACGGGCCGAAGTAGAAGAAGAACAGCTGGAGCATCAGCGGCGTGCCGCGCATGACGGAGACGAACACGCGCGAGACCTGCCGCAGCGCCCACCAGCGCGACATCCTCCCGAACGCGACGACGAGCCCGAGAGGAAGCGCGAAGAGCAGCGTCAGCGCGAAAATTTCCGCGCTGACGCAGAGACCTTCCAGCAGGTCGAGCAGCAGGCCCGCGAGAGGCATGGTCGCCCGTCAGGGAGCCAGGACGATCACGTCCTTGCCTTCGAACCACTCGGCGGAAATCTTCGCCGCGGTGCCGTCGGCCACCATTTCCTTGAACGTCTTCTGCACGGCGTCGCGCAGTTCGGTGTTGCCGAGCTTGAAGCCGATGCCGTACTTCTCGGTCATGACAGTCTGGTCGAGCATCTCGAACTTGCCGGGCAGGTCGAGCATCTTCTGCTTGGCGACGCCGACGTCGAGCGCGACGGCGTCCACCGCGCCGGAGTCGAGCTCCATCGCGGCGTTGTTGTAGTTGGGCGTCACGACGACGCCCGCGAACGTCTTGCCGAGCTCGGCGCAGTCGCCGTCGGGGGCGAGCGCCTTCTGCACCGGCGTGTCGGTCTGGACGGCGACGGTCTTGCCCGCGAGGTCGGCGAGCGTCTTGATCGGCGAGCCGGCCTTCACGAGGACGACCTGGCTGTTGTCCACGTACGGCTCGGTCCACTCGTAGGCGTCTTCGCGGCCGTTGATCGTGAACCCGTTCCAGATGCAGGAAATCGCGCCGGAATCGAGCTCCATGTCCTTGGCGTCCCAGTTGATGGGCTTCGGGACGAACGTCCACCCGTTGCGGGCGCACACTTCGCGGGCGAGGTCGAGGTCGAACCCCTTGTACTCGTCTCCGTCCTTGTAGCCGTAGGGCGGAAAGTCGGCGTCGAAGCCCACGACGAATTTCATGCCCTTTTCGGGGAGCGTCTTCGCGCCGGAATTCCCGGAACACGACGTAGCCAGAACGGCGCAGAGGCCGGCTGCGGCGAATGCCGCGATTTGCTTGTTCATTTGGATCTTTCCGTTTAGCCGCGGCTGCGGCCCGTTTCGGGCGGGCTCGCGACGGCGCAAAGGGTACCAAACGGCGGCGCAAAAGTCCACTTTCCGCCGCGGCCGCGGTTGCGCTATGATCGGCGGCGGAGGGCGCGCTCCCCGGCGCCGCCGCGGCTCCGTCCGTTTCCTCCGCGTTCCACGCCAGGGTTCCGCTTCTTTCCTCCATGAGATTTCCGGCTTTCCGCGACCCCGTGTCGCCCGTCCGTTTCCGCATCGCCGTCGCCGGCGACTTCTGCCCCGGTCCCAACGGTTCGCGCGCCGCGGCCGGCGGCCGCGCTTCCGGCGTGCTCGCGCCGCTCGCGCCGTTCCTCTCCGACGCCGATTTGCGCCTCGTCCAGTTCGAAACTCCCCTCGCGCCGTCGCCTTCCCCGATCCCGAAGACCGGCCCGAACCTGCTTTCCGCTCCCGAGTCGGCGGAAGTCCTGCGCGGCCTTTTCGACGTCGCGCTCCTCGCGAACAACCACGTCGGCGACC
>JAFUXX010000317.1 GCA_017476965.1 Kiritimatiellia bacterium
CGCGCGGGCGTCCGCCGCCGGCGAAGCGACCAGGACGCGCCTCGGCCAGCTCGACGCCGACAGCATCTCCATCCTCTCCGACGAGCGCTCCAACTCGCTGCTCGTCATGGCCCCGGCGGCGGACATGCCGTCGCTGCTCTCCATCATCGAGAAGCTCGACATCCAGCTCTCCCAGGTCGTGATCGAGACGGTCATCCTCGCCGTCACGTTCAAGAACTCGCAGGAAACGGGCATGGACTGGGTCCAGCGCGCCATGCTCGACGGCGCGGGCAAGGACGGCCCGGCCCTCGCGTTCGCCACTTCGGGCGGCGGCGGCGGCGGCACGCCCCTCGCCACGACCGCGCTCACGACCGTGGATTCCGTGCCCAAGGCCGCGGGCGTCAACGCCTACTTCACCGTGTTCGACTGGAACATGGACGTAGTGATGAAGGCCGTGCAGAACGACTCCAACGCGCAGATAATGTCCTCGCCCAAGATCACGACGATGGACAACAAGGAGGCGACGTTCGAGTCCACGGAGCGCATCTACTGGAAGGGCGAGGAAACGCACTACGCCTCTTCGGACTACACCTCGCAGAGCATCAAGAGCGAGGACATCGGCATCAAGCTCACCGTCACGCCCCGCATCAACAACAAGGGCTACATCACGCTCACGATCGAGCAGGAGATCCAGAGCAACGACGGCTACACCGAACTCAACGGCTCGCAGTACCCGCTCCTGAACACCCGCAAGATGGGCGCGGACCTCGCGGTGCAGAGCGGCGAAACCGTCGTGCTCGGCGGCCTCGCGCAGAACTCCGTCTCCAAGTCCACCACCAAGGTGCCGATTCTCGGGTCGATCCCCCTGCTCGGCTGGCTCTTCCGCCACGAGACGGACGACCACAACCGCACGGACATAGTGGTGTTCCTCACGCCGCGCGTGCTCGACACGCCCGCGCAGATGGAGGACGACGCCCGCAACACCAAGGCGTCGGTCAACACCAAGGGCGTGTGGGACCCGATGTGGAGCGCTTCGCGCCTCGCCGACCCGATTTCGGAAGAACAGGCGCGCCAGGCTCTCGCCAACGCTTCCAACACCGTGACCCGCGCGCGCTACCCGCTCACGGGATACCTGACCGGCCTCAACAGCCCTGAGACCCTGGACGACTCCGAACCCGCTTCGGGCCCGATCCGCGAAGCGCTCGAAAAGGCCGACGCCGACGGCTCCGTGCCGTACGTCCACTTCAGCGACGTCGACGCCTCCGCCCGCCTCCGCGCCGCGAACTTCACGGTCTCGGAAACCCAAACCCCCGCCCCCGCGCCAGAGGCCCCAGAGGCACCCGAGGCAGAGCCTCCAGCCCCCAGCCAGCTCTCCAGCCAGCCAGCTCTCTAGAGGCTCTTTTCTTCCAGCCCGCGCAGGAAGCGCACTGCGTCTTTGCCTTCGCCGGCGACGTCCTGGCTGTGCGATTCCACGCTCAGGCGCGGGGTGCCGCACTCGCGGAGCGCGGCCAGGAAGTCCGCGATGTAGTCCTCGGCGCCGCCCATCTGCGGCATGAGGCGCTTCGCCTTGGTCGCGACGTGCGCGTGCGCCACGCCGCCGACGCGGGCGATTTCCGACGCCGGTTCGCAGACGTTGGCCATGTGGTAGTAGTCGGCGAGCAGCTGCACCGCGGGGTGGGCGGCTTGGGCCACCATCACCGCGCACTCGGCGAGGCCGTTGCCGAAATTGGTCTCGCCGCGGTTCAGCGGCTCGACCACGATCTTGATCCCGCGCCCCGCGGCGGCGTCGCCGGCGAGGCGCAGCACTTCCACGAAGCGGCGGCAGGCATCGGCGTACGGCACCTCGGGCGGACGCCTGCGCGCGCCGCCGTTGCCGAACACGACGAACGACCCGCCCAGGCCGGCCACGCGGTCGAAGCACTTGGCGAAGTAGTCCGCGAACCACGCGTCGGTCCACGCGGGGTCGAAGACGCGCACCTCCCACGGGAGCAGGCGGCAGCAGCCTTCGACGGGGATCCCGGCGTCCGCCACGCGCTTCTTCGTCGCCGCCCAGTCCTCCGGGGACATGGCCGCGAGCGTGTTGGCGCAACCTTCGAGGTAGTCGAAACCGGCGGAAGCCGCGGCTTCGGCGAAAGTGAAATCTTCGCAAATTCCGAATTTCATGGCAAAAAGGCGGAAGTCTCCGCGCGCGGGCGCGCGCCGCCGCGCGGCCGCGCGCTTGC
>JAFUXX010000318.1 GCA_017476965.1 Kiritimatiellia bacterium
GGTGGGGGAGGTTTCGGTCGGCGCGGTGCGGTCGATCGCGGCGACGAGGCGGTTCTCGGCGTCCCACGCGTATTCGAAGCGCGCGTCGGAAACCAGGTTGCCGTCGGCGTCGTATTCGAATCGTTCGGGCGAGCGCGGGACATACGATTTACCAAATGCTTCACTCATCGGCATTTCTAAATTGCGCTTCGTGCGTCCTGTACGATTCGTCGATGTGCGTCAAATGCCATTCGAGCATACGGATAAGATTAGTAGGATTTTCGGCAGTTCCTGGAATAAGGCGACCATTGGACAATCTGTTTGTCATCAGAGACAAAAACATCCCATACTGGTTTTTCCCCTTTCGCTGGTTTTCGACGATGATGTTGCATGGTTCCGTGTAAAAGCTCCTTTCAAATGCATTTCTGAATACAGCTCCGCTTGCCGTACCCGAAGTCTTTGTATCAAATAAAAGAACTTGAATCGTTGAACTTGGAAACTCGAAAGTTATCGGGATTTCATTGGTGACATGAATACATACCATGTTTTTTTCTTTTTTACGCCTGAACAATGCGCCCAGCGGGATCCATGTACCATCTCTGACAATCAATACCGCGTCAACAGACGAAGCGCATTTCTGGTTTTGAACATACAATTTGTATGTACGCGAAGACGCACAACTTGAACATACAAGCCAAATCGGCAAGGAAATGGATGCCACAAAATATGCCAACATGCTCGATTCGCCAAAACGATTTTTCTTTCCTTTTTTTTTCTTCATTCGCAGCAGTTTCTCTTTGAGAGTTTGTTGACATGATTCCGGACCGTAGTCAGGGTCCCTTTTTCATCGACAAACGGGACGTTCATCATATGGCCGACACCATGATGATCTATTGTCCTTCCGTCCGGATTAATCGCAGGTATGTTCAAGTCGGCATCTGATTCGTAATTCCATTGCCCGCCTCCAGAGGCGACCATATTGTTGTTCCTTGCCGGAACTCCAAGCCCGGACCAAATACCTCCCAACAACCACCCAACCACGGGAATGTCGAAAATCACGTCTTCAATCCCTGTAGGCTGGTATACATTGGTCCATTCGTCGATGTTGTCGGTTTTAGGCGACGAACCGAGCCATGTGTTCGGGTCAAAATGGCTGACAGGATCCAGCGTGACTACGAAAATGCACGAGCACGGCAAGTCTCCAAGTTCGGCGGCAACATCCATTGCCGTATCTCCGCCGTAACTGTGCCCGATAATGACAAGCGGTTCGCACGGATGAGATCTCGCGTAATTCTTGAGGTGGTTGACGATTTCTTGGTGTTGTTTGTTGTCGAATGCTTTTTCAGCCCCAACTGCCTCCCTAAACTCATCAAGATCACCCAGGGTTCGTTCAAAGGCTCCGCCAATGTAAATGGTATACAGGCCCAATGAGTCATTTTTTCTGGTAGGTTCGTTTTCGACAAACAGTAGCAAGTTTATCCCGCCATTTTCTCCCATCGGATCGCGGGAGAGCCAGCGGCCGAGGCTGGGGGCGTAGTGGCGGTAGCCGTAGTAGAGGGTGCCGGTTTCCGGGTCGTGGTATTTGGTGGAGAAGCGGAAGGGGGATGGATGGGTGGAGGTTGCAATGAGAAGTTCGCCGAAGGGGGAATAGTCGTAATGGGAAAGGATGGTTCCGGATTCCGAGACGTACTCGGAGATGTTGCCGTTTGCGTCGTAGGTCGGGCAGGAGGTTCCCATCTCGGAATCCGTCACGGCGAGGAGGCCGCCGACGCCGCCCGCGCCTTGGAAAGCGCCGGACAGGTCGAGGCCCCAGAGGTACGAGAGCGCGTTGGTTGTAGTGGGTGTCGTGCGAGTTTCTAGGATCGGGTTCCAGCCGTCGTAGAGGAAGGCGTATTCGGATTCAGGGAGGAGCGCGCCGTCGGCGTCGGGGCGGAAGACGGTTTTTGCGATGCGGCGGGAGGCGTGGTCGTAGGCGTTGGAGACGACGAAGCGGACGCCGCCGGTGGGGGAGGTTTCGGTCGGCGCGGTGCGGTCGATCGCGGCGACGAGGCGGTTCTCGGCGTCCCACGCGTATTCGAAGCGCGCGTCGGAAACCAGGTTGCCGTCGGCGTCGTA
>JAFUXX010000319.1 GCA_017476965.1 Kiritimatiellia bacterium
TACGACGCCGACGGCAACCTGGTTTCCGACGCGCGCTTCGAATACGCGTGGGACGCCGAGAACCGCCTCGTCGCCGCGATCGACCGCACCGCGCCGACCGAAACCTCCCCCACCGGCGGCGTCCGCTTCGTCGTCTCCAACCTCTACGACCACGCCTCCCGCCGCATCGCAAAAACCGTCTTCCGCCCCGAAGCCGACGGCATGCTCCTACCTGAATCCGAATACGCCTTCCTCTACGACGGCTGGAACCCGATCCTAGAAACTCGCACGACACCCACTACAACCAACGCGCTCTCGTACCTCTGGGGTCTCGACCTGTCCGGGTCCCTCCAAGGTGCCGGCGGCGTCGGCGGCCTCCTCGCCGTGACGGATTCCGAGATTGGAACCTCCTACCCGACCTACGACGCCAACGGCAACATCTCGGAGTATGTCTCCCCGTCCGGCGACATCCTTTCCCATTACGACTATTCCCCCTTCGGCGAACTTCTGATCTCCACCGCACCCCATCCATCCCCCTTCCGCTTCTCCACCAAATACCACGACCCCGAAACCGATACGCTCTACTACGGCTACCGCCACTACTCCCCCCGCCTCGGCCGCTGGCTGTCCCGCGATCCGATCGAAGAAGATGGAGGAGAAAACCTCAACGCAGTCTGCGAGAACAATCCCATCGATGAGATAGATGCATTGGGACTTGTTTCGATTGCAGACATCGTGCTTACAAATATCGGTTACGACAGAAGCGGTCCACTTCTTGGACCATATGGGGTGCCTGTTCCATCGACTGGTGCAAGATTGCAAATACAGTTTTATTTTAGCGGAAATTTTTCCCAGTGTTGCAAAAACGGACACAAGACAGAATATGCAATCGGCACATTGGGAATCGAAGCGTTTTTGACACGGGGCCAGGGTCGGAGCCGCCGGATAAAAGGACGAGACCGGAACAAGCCCGATCCATACAGACCCGGATTGAAGATGAAGAATCACCCAACGTATCCGCCTGATTCCGGTTTCCGTAGCCGGTCGTGGCATGTTGACACAGCGATCCCAGTTCCGAAATGTCCTCGGACCGGACTAACGTTCCAGCACGTTTCCGGGTCGATCTTTTTGCGAGGGAGTGCCGGAGCCGGAGTCGGAGTCCAATTCAACATCCAAAAAGACATCCGGCCTGATGTGGACATCACCGAAGGCTGGTCTGCTTCTTTAAGCCTGGCCATGGGTATCTGGGGTTCTTCTGTTGACTTTGGAGGAGGAGGGTCTGCATCATGGACGTACGTTCCAGACTGATTTGCTCCAATTTGTCGGTGGCCGCGGTTTTACTTTCCTTTTTTCACGCCCAGACGCTTGGGGCGGAATTTCGCGCTTTTTCCTTTTTGGTGGCTCCATTCGCCTACCGGGAAGCCCTTAAGGGAAGTCTGGCTTTTGTTTCCGTTCACGACAACGCTCCATATCCGGTCAAGCAACTCTATTTGAATTTGATGCGACGGCACTATGGGATCCTTGTCGCACTTGCAGCGGAAACGGGCTTCCGGATGTGCCACATACACCAAAGCGGCCATACCATGGCCCTCCTGCCGATGTTTGGATTTTTGCTGGGAACATTGTTCTCCGAAGAAACGGGTTTTTTCCTTGTAAACACAAGCACTTGTCCAAAAGGAAGCGTATTATATGTTTTCAACAGTTGTTTTTTTCTGTACATGGCGTTTCTTTTGGGTTCGGCATGGGTATCGTGAAAAAGAGTAGAGTTGGCCTCGTCGACCGCGTGTCCAACCGTGTTTGCTCCAGCGGCGGGTTCCCGTTGCGCTCGGGCACTGTGACATGCGACGCATCGGGAGAGCAAACGAACATCGTCACGGGCCGCACGTTCGGCTACGATCCCATCGGCAACCGCGTGTCCTCCTTCGAGGACGCGGGCGCACAGCGTCTGACAACCTTCTACGAAGCGAACGAGCTCAACCAGTATACCTCGATTCAGAACGCACCGGCCGTCCCGCTCCGCGGCGACGCGAACCGGCACGCCGTCGTGACCGTGAACGGCGACCGCACAGAACGCGATGGTGGTTCGGCAAACTTCACGCCGTGGAGCTACGCGTTGCCTTCGGACAGCTCGGACGCTGCGTTCCAGCACGTCGACATCCTCGCCGTCGCGCAAGGCGCGACAGGTGAGGATGTCGAGCAACGCACGACCGGGTCCGTCTTCGCGCCCGCCGCCGAAACGCTCCTCGAATACGACGATGACGGCAATATGACCTTCGACGGTCACTTTCGCTATTCGTGGAACGGCGAGAACCGGATGATCCGCGCCGAAGAAGCGGGGCGAAACGTTCTCGACCTTCTTTCCGACCATCTTCCTTTTCTTGGCGATTCCGCCGGGAAAAGCATTCTCGGAATCGCGGTTGCATCGGAAATGTACACGCATCCCTTTGCATCCGAAAATTTCGCATCGGGCCTCGCCCGGTGTCCGACATTCATTCGCCGGCCATCCGCGGAAAAGCCGCATGTCGCAGGCTTGTTCCACCTCGCGCGATTCGTCCGCGGCCTGGACGGTTCCGCCAAACTGGACGCCCTGCGCTTCATGGAAGACCGGGCATTCCCGTCATCGGATCAGGAGCCGAAAAAGTTTCCGATGTCTGAAGCGGAACAAACCGGTTCCCCTTCCAAGCGCAATCGGGTACAATCGAAGCCGTGAGACGCGCGAACGAACCGACCGGCCGCAGACGGCACGTGGCATTTTTCTCCGACTGTTTCGCGGGAAATGTCAGGCTCGCCACGACCGCCGTTCGTTCCCTCGACGAGACCGATGAAGACGACACTTCGACCGGGCACAAAGTCCTCCCCAAAAATCCGGAGATGTTTGCGTACGACGCCGACGGCAACCTGGTTTCCGACGCGCGCTTCGAATACGCGTGGGACGCCGAGAACCGCCTCGTCGCCGCGATCGACCGCACCGCGCCGACCGA
>JAFUXX010000320.1 GCA_017476965.1 Kiritimatiellia bacterium
AGCGCTTTCCATCCAACGCGCAACCCGGTCGCGCCGGACCGCGTCCCGGGCGGCTCGTCCGGCGGCAGCGCGGCCGCCGTGGCGGGCGGCACGGCCCTCGCTTCGCTCGGCACGGACACGGGCGGCTCGATCCGCCAGCCCGCGTCGTTCTGCGGCTGCGTGGGCCTGAAGCCCTCGTACGGACGCGTTTCGCGGTACGGCGTGACGGCGTTCGCGTCGTCGCTCGACCAGGTCGGCCCGCTGACCCGCACGGTGGAAGATTCCGCGCTCCTGCTGCAGTCCATAGCCGGCGCGGATCCGCACGACCAGACGTGCCTCGACCGCCCGGTGCCGGACTACGCGGCCGCGCTGCGCGGGGCGTCGGTCCGCGGGCTGCGCATCGGCGTGCCGAAGGAGTACTTCGTCGAAGGGACCGATCCGGAGGTGATGGCGCTCGTCCGCGCCGCGATCGACAAGGCGGCCGACGCCGGCGCCGAGGTGCGCGAAATCTCGCTGCCGCACACCGAGTACGCGATCGCCGTGTACTACATCTGCGCCACGGCGGAAGCGAGCGCGAACCTCGCGCGCTTCGACGGCGTCCGCTACGGCCGCCGCCGCGTCGGCCCGGACGGCTCGCTGCAGTCCCTGTACGACCGTTCGCGCACCGACGGCTTCGGCCCGGAAGTGAAGCGCCGCATCCTGCTCGGCACGTGGGTGCTTTCGAGCGGGTACAGCGACGCGTACTACCGCCGCGCGCTCAAAGTCCGCACCCTCGTGCGGCGCGATTTCGACGCCGCGTTCGGCGAATGCGACGTGGTGATGTGCCCCGTCGCGCCGACTCCCGCCTTCAAGCTCGATTCCACCGTGAACGACCCGCTCAAGGCGTACCTCGGCGACGCGTTCACCGTGCCGGCGAACCTCGCCGGACTGTGCGGCGTGTCGGTGCCGTGCGGCCGCACGGCCGCGGAAGGCCTGCCGGTCGGGCTCCAGATACTCGGCCCGGCGTTCGGCGAGCCGCGCCTCCTTGCCGCCGCGAAGGCGATGGAGACGCTGCTCGGCGCGTAGGCGCGCTGGCGAGTGCGCGGGCGCGCGCGGGCGGGGCTTGTCAGTCCTGCTCGCGCACGAGCGCGGGGCGGCGGTAGTCCGCGAGGCGGCGCAGCCGCACCCCGGCCTCGGCCAGGATGCGGCGCGTCTGCTCCGTGACCGTGTACTCCTCGTCGTAGACGACCTCGCGGATGCCCGCGTTGATGATCATCTTCGAGCACCTGAGGCACGGGGAGAGCGTCACGTAGATCGTCGCGTCCTTCGTGGAAATCCCGTGGTACGCGGCCTGCGTGATCGCGTTTTCCTCGGCGTGCGAGCAGATGCAGTCGCCGAGCGCGGTGCCGGACGGGGCGTCCGACGCGCAGCGCGGGCAGCCGCCCTCGTCGCAGTTGCGGACGCCGCGCGGGGCGCCGTTGTAGCCGGTCGAGATGATCCGGCGGTCCTTCACGATCACCGCCGCGACGTTGCGGCGCACGCAGTTGCTGCGCGTCTTGACGACGTGCGCGATGTCCATGAAGTACTCGTCCCACCCGGGACGGTTCTTCCTTGCCGCGGTTTCCACGGGCTACTCCGCGGAGGCGGGAACGCGGCGGATCGAGAGAATCGTCACCGGCTCGACCGGCACGTCGCGGTGGAAGCCGTGGGTGCCCGTCGCGACCTTGGCTATCGCGTCGAGGACGTCGAACCCGGACGTGAGCTTGCCGAACACGCAGTAGCCGAAGCCCTGCGCGGTGGGCTCGCGGAAGTCGAGGAACGCGTTGTCCGCGTGGTTCACGAAGAACTGGCACGTGGCGCTGTCCACCACCTGGGTGCGGGCCATGGCGAGCGTGCCGCGCTCGTTGGAAATGCGGTTTCGGGCCTCGTTCTGCACGGGCGCGTGGGTGTCCTTCTGCTCCATGTCCGCGGTGAAACCGCCGCCCTGGATCATGAAACCCGGGATGACGCGGTGGAACACCGTGCCGTCGTAGAATTTCTCGTCCGCGTAACGGAGGAAGTTCGCCACCGTCTTGGGCGCCTGCTCGTCGAACAGGTCCGCCTCCATGGTGCCCTTGGTCGTTTCGATTGCAACGTGCGTGTTCATTCTTCGGTCGGGACCGCGCCGCGGGGCGGATGGCCCCCGCCGGCGCGGCGTTCCTTTCGGCGTCAAGTGTAGCCGCGATCCGCGCGCATTTCAACCCTCCGGCCCGTTTCGGGAAAAAACGGGCGCGGGAGGGTTGACAACCCGGCCGGAGCGGAGTACACTTCGCGCATCCGCACCCGCAAGGTCCGGAGGCCGGTGTCAACGGCACCGGCACAACAACAAAAACACGCAACCAACAATGAAGTTCCAAATCACGATGACCGCCGCCGTCGCGGCGATGGTCGCAGCTGCGGGTTCCGCCCGCGCCGACGGTTGGGCCGATTGGTTCACCGCCAGTGTCTCCGGCACCAGCACCGGCGGCAGCTGGAGCGCCAACGCTTCCGAGGCCCTCGAGTCCGACGGCTCCTTCGACTCGGACACGGAGGTCACCTTCACCCCCGCGGTCCCGGTCGCCGACACCCAGATCGAAAAGATCGAAATCCCGGTGACGTTCACGGCCGGTACCACCGCGCCGTCGTTCTCCGGCGAAGATCCGCAGACCTCCGTCTACACCGACGGCACCGACTACTTCGCGTACGTCAAGACAACCAGCGGCGGAGATCCCGAGTGGGTCAACATCGGCGGCACGCCCGACACCTCCGAGTCTGTCACGTTCACGCTGACGTTCGACTACGCCGCGCAGACCGTGACTTTCGCCGTTGCGGACGACAACACGGTCTCCACCGACACCTACTACATCGCTTCCGCCACCGCGAAGACCGCGGTCGCGTCCGTCGGCTTCACCGGCACCGGCGTGATCGGCGACTTCACGGGCACGCTCGCGGCCGCGGCCACGATCAGCGGCACGGCCTACGCGACGTTCGCCGAAGCGATTTCTTCGGCCGGCGCCGGCGACACGGTGACGCTCCAGACCAACTGGTCCGGCTCCACCACCGTTCCGGGCGGCTCGACGGTCACCATCGACACCAACGGAAAGACCGGTCCCAGCGCCGCCGACTTCTCTTCGGCGACCCCCGGCTGGACCGTCTCCTACGTGAACGGCGTCGTGGACACGACGCCCGACACTCCGGTCGTCTCTTCGGTTGCCGCGACCTCCTCCAGCACCTCCGTGACGATCGCCGCGCCGGTGCTCAACGCGACGTACTCGCTTGTCTACTACTCCGATGCCGCCGGCACCACCAAGACGGGGGGCCAGTCCGTAGGCGTCACGTGCAGCGACGCCAGCCAGCCGATCACGCTCACGGCGACGCCCAGCGAGGCTTCGTTCGGCAAGGTCTACTTCAAAGTCCAGGCCGAGTAGGCCGTCGGGGCTTCGGATCCCGGGCGGGCGACCGCCGGGACCTGCAAAGGGAGGCGGCTCCGGCCGCCTCTCTTTTTTCGTTCCTTTCGCCGTCGTTTTGCGCTATCATTCCGCCGCGCTTCCCGCGCTTCGATCCACAAACGCAAAAACAAAGACTTCACTATGAAGCTCCGTCCGCCTTCGGTTCCGCTCGTCACCGTCGATCCGTATTTCGCACTCTGGTCCCCAAGCGACAAGTTGACGGACGTCGACACCACGCACTGGACGGGCCGCGCGAACTTGCTGCGCGGCGTGGCGGTGGTCGACGGCAAACCGTACCGCTTCCTCGGCCGCGGTCCGGAGCCCGCGCTCGAACAGAAGTCGCTTTCGGTCGATTTCTTCTCGACGCGCGCCGTTTTCGAAGGTGCCGGCATCCGCCTCTCGGCCACGTTCACCACGCCGCTCCTGCCCGACGACTTCGCGGTGATGTCGCGCCCCGTTTCGTTCGCCGAAATCGCCGTCGAGCCCCTCGGGCGCGCCCGTCCCGAGGTTTCGGTGCGCTTCAGCGCCTCCGAGCAGTTCTGCCTCGACAAGGAGGGCGATTCGCCCGTCGAGACGCGCAAGGAGCGCTACGGCGCCGGCCTTGTCGGCATGTCGGTCGGATCCGCCGCCCCGCGCGTCCTCGAGCGGTGGGGGGACAACATCCGCATCGAATGGGGCCGCTTCCACCTCGCCGTCGCGGCGACCGGGGTGAAGACGCGCACGTTCCGCGAAAAGGACGTGCGTTTCCTCGTCCGCAGCCTCGAAGAGCACGAGCGCTCCAACTACCGCCCCGGCTACCCGAAGATGCAGCTCGAAGACGCGGCCGACCTGTCGTTCGTTTCCGTCGAAGCGCCGGTGCAGTGCGGCGGCGGGGGCGCGGAGCCGGTCCTCTTCCTCCTCGCCTACGACGACTGCGGCGCGTCCGTCGAGTACTTCGGCAAGCGCTGCGGCTCGTACTGGAACAAGGACGGCAAGACCGCCGAGCAGGCGGTCGCCGTTCCACCCGAAGATGGTCGGGCTTGTCAGGATGCCGCCCTGCGCGTACCAGTCGATGCTGATGGTCGGCCTGCGACCCTGGCCTCCGATACCCCACGGAACCTCGCCGCCGTCGATGTTGAAGTGCGGCACCTTGATGTGCGGCAGCTCCAACCGAGCGCCGCATATGATGTTGCTGATAGTGCTTATCGCACGGTCTACGATGCCCTCCGCCGACTCGATCGGCGAGGTGATCGCGTTCTTGATGCCGTTCCAGATGTTCGAGGCCGTCGATTGGATGCCATTGAACACGCTCGAAACCGTCGAGCTGATGGCGTTCACGACGCTCGA
>JAFUXX010000321.1 GCA_017476965.1 Kiritimatiellia bacterium
CCGGGCCGCGGGTGTAGCGGGCCGCCCGCGCCCACGACGCACCCAATCGGGCGGACGCGGCGCAGCACGTCCCTGATGCCGCGGACGGGGTCGGCCGGGTCCACCTCGGCGTGGAGCACTTTCCAGCCGCGCGCGCCGGCGTAGCGCTCCATGCCGCGGCCGGTCTCGCGGAAGATGGCGTCGTTCGGGAAGCCGTCGATCGTCGCGCTTACGTGGAGGACGCAGTTCATGGCGCGGACCGGCGCGTGGGGGGCGGAGCGCGGGGTCAGTCCCGCTTCGCGGAGATGAGCCGCGCCTTGCGGTCGGCGAGCGGGAACACGAGGCGGAACGTGGTGCCGGAGCCGGGACGGCTGCTCACTTCGATGCGGCCGCCGTGGTCCTGCACGATGCGCCGGACTATCGAGAGCCCGATGCCGTGGCCGTCGGGCTTGGACGTGTGGAACGGCTGGAAGAGGCGCGCGTACTCCTCCGGCTCCATGCCTGGGCCGGTGTCGGAAAACGCGACCGCGAGGTCGCGGTCGTCGCACGAAACGGCGATGCGGAGCGTGCCGCCGTCGCCCATCGCCTGGACCGCGTTCTTGACGAGGTTGAAGAACGCCTGCTGCAGCTGTTCGGCGTCCGCGCGGATTTTCGGGATTTGCGCCGGATGCTCCAGGTCGACGCGGATGGCGCGCTCCTGTATGTCCGCGCGCATGACGCGCAGCGTGCGCTGCAGCACCTCCGCCACGTCGCACGGCGCGAGGTCCGGCGCGCCGCCGCGCAGGGCGTTGAGGAACTTGGAGAGGACGAGGTCGAGGCGGTCCACCTCGTCGCGCGCGACCTGCACGAGCTCCGCGAGGTCGTCGCGAACCGCGCCGTCCGGCACGGTCTTCACCTCGCGGCCCAGCAGCTGCAGGTGTATCCCGAGCGCGTTGAGCGGGTTGCCGATTTCGTGCGCGAGCGAGGCGGCGAGCACGCGCACGGCCTGCATGCGCCCGCTTTCGAGCGCCTCCTGCGCGTCGGCGCGCTCGCGCGTGACGTCGCGCAGTATCACGAGCGCGGCGCGGCCGGCGCCGTCCTCGATCGGGAACGCGGAAAGCGAAAACACCGCGCGCTGCGGGCGGAAGGCTTCCAGCTCGGAAGAGGAGAACGACTCGCGGCCGGACTCGTCGCCGCGGGAGAGCGCGGCCCAGTCCACGCCCGGCAGCCAGCGCTCCGCGGGGCGGCCGGCGGCTTCGTCGGGGTCGAAGCCGAGCATGGCGCCGGCGGCGCGGTTGGCGTACTTGAGGATGCCGTCCTCCGTCGCGACCACGACGCCGTCCTGCATCGTGCGCAGTATGGTCTCGAAAAACACGCGCCGCCGCGAAAGGCGGTCGTTGAGGAATTCGAGCTTGTCGACGCGGTCCGGCATGGCTCGGCGCGGCTCAGCCCCGCGGGGCGGCGGCGGAGTCCCGCGGCTTGCGTTCGAGGAACGTGCCGCGGATGACGGAACGCAGCGCCTTGGAGTAGGTGAACGCCGCGTGCGCCTCTTCGGGGAAGTCGCCCTCCACGTCGAGGTCGAACTCCCACGCCGTGCCGGCGGGGAAGATCATCGCGGAGATGCGCCGCATCGCTTCCTCGCCCTCGGGGGTGTCGGGCACGATGTCGCAGAACACGTCGAACTTCTGCAGCCCGGGCACGCCGGAAGAGGGCTCCGTTTCGCGCGGCTCCAGGCGGAAGGTGAACTCCGCCTCCTTGATCGCGGCGTCGGAAGGCGCGGTGCCCGGGACGGCGTCCGCCGGGCCGGGCAGGCGGTAGAAGCGCACCGTGCCGGTCATCGTCGAAGGCAGGCGGTCGGCGTCGACGCGCGAAAGGCCCTCGGCCTTCACGCCGAGCGCGACGCCGGTGGCGTCGAAGCGGACCTCGCGGAAGAGGCGGCGGTTGAGCCCGGCGTGCAGCGCGGCGCCGTCGGCCTGCACCGCCCCGGGAACGGTGTACGGGTCGTAGTTGCGGTCGTAGGCGCGCAGCGCGCGCTCGATGGCGAACGGGGATGCGGCGAGCAGCGCCAGGAAGACCGCAAGGCCCAGGAAAAACCTGAAAATCGGGGACATGTCCGGAAAATCGTGTCTTGTCGGGCGGAATCGGGCGCCTCTCGGCGCGACCGCCTCCGAAGCATACCAGAACCCGCCGGCCCGGGCAAGCGCCGCCGTTTTCGCTTTTCGCGGAGGGGCGAAGCGTGGTATCATCGGTCCCGCCGCGCGGGCCGGGCCGTTTTGGGCCGGGCGCGCCCGCCGCGGAGGAACGACAATCCGAACCGGAAACGCGAAATGAAGATCCGCGAAAACTGCCGCTGGGCCGTGGCCTGCCTTTCCAGCATGGGGCTGCGCATCACGCCCGAGAACCGCATGGCGGTGCACAACTCCAACCGCTTCTACATGCAGGCGACGAGCGCCGAGACGAACGTGCTCAACGTGACGAGCAGCCTCGGCCCGGAGTGCCTCGTCCTCACGCGCTTCGTGGAGGGCAGCCCGCTCGCGGCCTTCATCAAGGCGCAGCTTCGCGCGCGCAACATCGCCTACGTCGGGCCGGACGTGCCGCAGGGCGGCCCGTGGGGCTACCGGCACCAGTTCAACGTGGCGGATTCCGGCTTCGGCCTGCGCGCGCCGCGCGTGTGGAACGACCGCGCGGGCGAGGTGGGCCGCACGCTCGACGCGAAGGACTACGACACGGAGGAAATCTTCGGCCGCCAGGGCGTGGCGATCCTGCACCTCTCCGGCCTCATCGCCGCGATGAGCCCGGAGACCACCGCCGCGTGCCTCGAAATCGCGCGCGCGGCGAAGAAGCACGGCACGCTCGTCTCCTTCGACCTCAACTACCGCGCCACGTTCTGGAAGGGCCGCGAGGAGGAGCTCTCCCGCGCGTTCCACGAGATCGCCTCCGCGGCCGACATCCTCGTGGGCAACGAGGAGGACTTCCAGCTCTGCCTCGGCCTCAAGGGGCCGGAGGCGGGCGGCAAGGACCTCGGCTCCAAGATCGAGAGCTTCAAGGCCATGATCGAAACGGCCGCGGAGCGGTATCCGGGCGCGAAGGCGTTCGCGACGACGCTGCGGCAGGTGGTCTCCGCCGGGTGCCACCGCTGGGGCGCGATCCTGCGGGCCGGCGGCAAGTGGTTCGTGGAGGAGCCGCGCGAAATCGACGTGCTCGACCGCATCGGCGGCGGCGACGGCTTCACGGGCGGCCTGCTCTACGGCGTGCTCAAGGGCTGGGACGGCGAAAAGAGCCTACGCTTCGGCTGGGCGTGCGGCGTGCTGGCCGCTTCGTCGCTGAACGACTACGCCGAGCCGGCCGACGAAAAACAGGTCTTCGACGTCTGGGCGGGCAACGCCCGGGTGCAGAGGTAGGCCCCGGCCGCACGGCACGGGGCGCATTCGAAACGCAAAACACGGGAAAGGACCGCGCAATGACAATCCACCAGATCTCGCTTTTCCTCGAAAACAAGCCCGGCCGCCTCGCGGCGATCTGCCGGACGCTCACCGAGAGCGGCGTCAACATCGCGTCGCTTTCCCTCGCCGACACTTCGGAATTCGGAATCGTCCGCATGCTCGTGGACAAATGGGAAACGGCGCGCGACGTGCTGCGCGGCGCCGGTTTCGGCGTGAACGTGCGCGAGGTCGTGTGCGTGGCGGCGCCGGACGAGCCCGGCGTGCTGGCCAAGATCCTCGACGCGGTCGATTCCCGCGGCCTCAACGTGGAGTACATGTACGCTTTCGCGGTGGCGGCGGGCCGCGCGGCGCGGCTCGTGTTCAGGTTCGACGATCCCGCGAAGGCGGCGGCGGCGCTGTCGCAGGCGGGGTGGAAGCTGATCGGGGAGGAAGGGCTGTTTTAGGGATACGGGGAGAGGGCTCCGCCCCCTCCCCGCTCCCCTTCCCGGCCGGGGCTCGCGGCGCGTTTACGTTGCCGCCCCCTCCCCGCTCCCCTTCCTGGGCTAAGGCTTGCGCGGGAGGGGCCGCGTTTACCACACCAGCGTGCCGGCGGGGAATACGGGGCCGTCGACGCAGACGCGGGAGAGGGTCTCGGTGCCGGAGGGGGTGCGGGTTTTCTGCACGCAGCCGAGGCATGCGCCTATGCCGCAGGCCATCCTGCGGTCGAGCGACAGCCACGCTTCGCAGCCGATCCGGGCCGCGCGCTCGTCGAGTGCGCGGAGCATCGGCGCAGGGCCGCAGGCGTAGATCGCCACGCGGTCCGGGGCGTGCGCTTCGAGCCAGGCGTCGAGTGGCGCGGTGACCAGCCCGCGGGCGCCCAGAGAGCCGTCTTCCGTCGCCGGATGCACCGCCACGCCTAGAGCGGCGAAATCTTCAGCGAGCAATATGTCCGCGGCGGTGCGGCCGCCGGCGAAGACCGCCACGCGCGAGGCCGGAGCGCCCAGGCGCAGAAGCTCCCGCGCGAGAAAATAGAGCGGCGCCACGCCGTACCCGCCGCCGACAAGGGCGTAAAAACGGGAAGTTGGATCCCCGTTGCCGGCTGCGGCTGAGCAGGGGGCGGCGGCGGCAGAGTTGGGAGCTGCGCCAGGCCCGGAGACGGGGAAGCCGTTGCCGAGGGGGCCGAGAACGTCGACCTTGTCGCCGGGGCGGACGGCGGCGAGGGCTTCGGTGCCGCGGCCGACGATTTTGAAAACGAGCGTCAGGACGCCGCCGCCGGCGTCGCAGATGCTGATCGGGCGGCGCATCGCGCCGGGATCGAGCGCGGGCACCCGGACGTGGACGAACTGGCCCGGGCGGGCCGAAGCGCACGTGCCGGGAGCGGCAAGCCGGAGCCGGCGGACGCCGGCTCCGGCTTGTTCGATGGACAGGACGGACGTTTCCTCTTGCATGGAAAGCGCCGCCGCGTCCGGCTACTTCGCCTCCGCGGCCTTGGCGGCGCGCTTGGCGAGAGCCTGCGTCACCTTCTTCGGATGCGTGAGCATCTGGCGGATGACGATCGGCTGGAGCTTGTCGGCCTCCGCCTGCGGGACCCCGAGAGCGACGAGGCGCTTCTTCTGGGCCTTCTGGCGGCGCGCGCGTTCGGCGGGCGTCTTCTTGGGGCGGCGGACGTGCTTGATGCGTTCGACGTGGTCGTGCGACTGAAGTGACATTTCGTGTGCCTCCTTACTTGGCTTCGGGAGCCGGCGCGGCGGCGGCCGCCTTCGGGGCGGGCGTGTCGACCCACGCGATCACGGCCATTTCGGCGCCGTCGTGCGGGCGCTTGCCGAGCTTGACGATGCGGGTGTAGCCGCCGGCGCGGTTCGCGATCATGGGGACGATCGTGTCGAACATCTCCTTGGTCGCGGCCTCGTCCTGGAGGAGCGAAGCGAACACCTTGCGGCGCGCGTTTATGTCCGCCTTGCGGGCGGACGTGGCGAGCTTTTCGACGAAGGGGCGGACCGCTTTGGCCTTTTCGAGCGTCGTGCGGACGCTCTTGGCCTTCACGAGGCCGACTGCGAGCATCGCGAGGAGCGCCTCGCGGTGGGACTTGCTGCGGCCGAATTTGACGTTGTTCTTCCTGTGGCGCATGGCTGTGCCTCGAATGGCTTAGTTTTTCTTTTCGAGCAGGGCCGGATCGAATTTCATGCCGAGCGAGAGGCCCATCTGCTGGAGCTTGTCCTTGATCTCCAGGAGGGACTTCTTGCCGAAGTTGCGGAACTTGAGCATGTCCGATTCCTGCTTCTGGCAGAGTTCGCCCACCGTGGTGATGTTGGCGTTGTTGAGGCAGTTGGCCGAACGCACGGAGAGCTCGATCTCGTTGACCGAGAGGTTGAGCTTGCTCGCGAGGTCTTCCTGGTTCACCGCCGGGGATTCGGCCTTCGGCGCTTCGACCGATTCCTTGCGGACGTCGGCGAACACGTCGAGGTGGCTGCGGAGGATTTCGGCGGCGCGCACGAGGGCGTCGTCCGGCGAAATGCGGCCGTCGGTCGTCACGTCGAGCTCGAGCTTCTCGTAGTCGGTCTGCTGGCCGATGCGCTGGGGCGACACGTCGAAGTTGACGCGCGAGACCGGCGAGTAGATCCTGTCGATCGGGATGAGGCCGATTTCGGTCTGGCGGCGGCGGCGGGCCGGATCGTTGGGATCCGGATCCCACTGCGCGGGGCAGAAGCCGCGGCCGCGCGTGATGCGCAGCTCGAGCTCGAACTCGCCCTCGGAGTTGACCGTGGCGATGTGGTGCGCGGGGTTGAGCACCTCGATCGCGGAGTTTTCGGCCGCGATGTCCGCGGCGGTGATCTGGCAGGGACCGGTGCGCTTGATCGTGACGGAGCGCGGCTCGAAGTCGTCCTCCGCGGCGCCGGAGCACTTCACGAGGACCTTCTTGAGCGCGAGCACGATGTCCGTCACGTCTTCCTTCACGCCGGGGAGCGCGCAGAATTCGTGCGGCGCGCCGGCGAGGCGGATGGCGGAAATCGCCCAGCCCTCGATCGATGAGAGCAGGACGCGGCGGAGCGAGTTGCCGATCGTGCGGGCGTAGCCGATCTCGAACGGACCGGACGTGTAGCGCCCGAACGTCGCGGTCGCGGACGAGGCGTCCTTGACCACCCTTTCGGGCATCTTGAAATCGTGGAGGCGGATTGGCATGTTCTTTCGTCCTTTCCTCCCGGCCTCCGCGCCGCGGCTCCGGAACGCGCCGGAATCTCGCGGCGCCCGGCCGGGCGCGTTTGTGGGCGGGAAAACGGAAAAGAGGGCCGGCCCGCTCGGGGCGGGACCTAGCGGGAGTAGAGTTCGACGACGGTCTGCATGTCGATCGTCTCGGGAACCTCGGAAGGCTCCGGAGCGCGGGCGAACGTGCCGGTCTTCGTTTCTTCGTCGAACTCGAGCCAATCGCAGGAAGCGCCGCGCGGGTGCTTCAGCGAATCGGCGACGGCCTCCATGCCGCGGTCGCGTTCGCGGATGCCGACCTTCTGGCCGGGGCGGACGAGAGCGGACGGGATGCCGACCACCTTGCCGTCGACCGCGACGTGGCGGTGGACGACGAGCTGGCGCGCGGCGGCGCGCGTCGGAGCGAGCCCGAGGCGGTACACCACGTTGTCGAGACGGCTCTCGCAGATCTGCAGCAGCAGGTCGGCGGTGTTGCCCTTGCGGGCGCGCGCGATTTCGTAGAAGCGGCGGAACTGCTTCTCCAGCATGCCGTAGACCTGCTTGGCCTTCTGCTTCTGCAGGAGCTGGTTGCCGTAGTCGGAGACCTTCTTGCGGCGCGTCTTGTTGGCCGGACCGTGCTGCCCGGGAGGGAAGTTGCGGCGGTCGAGGTACTTGTCGGGCCCGAAGAGGGGCTCGCCGAAACGACGGGAAATCTTGGTTCTGGGACCGGTGTAGCGTGCCATGGTTAGACCCTCCTGCGCTTGCGCTGGCGGCAGCCGTTGTGCGGAACGGGCGTGATGTCGCGGATCAGCGAAACCGCCATGCCGGAGTTGGCGATCGCGCGGATCGCGCTCTCGCGGCCCGACCCGACGCCCTGGACGAGGATCTCGACCTCGTGCATCCCCTTGGCGATGGCGGCCTTGGCGCATTCCTGCGCCACGAGCGTCCCGGCGAAGGCCGTGGACTTGCGCGAACCCTTGAACCCGGCCTTGCCGGCCGAGCTCCACGCCAACACGTTGCCGCGCACGTCCGTGATGCAGCACTGCGTGTTGTTGAAGGAGGCGTTGATGTGGGCCACGCCGGCGGGAATCGACTTGCGGCGCTTCTTCGCGTCATCCGCGACGGGCGCCTGCGCCTGCAGGACGTCGCCCATCACGATCTTCATCGCCTCGGAGGGCTCGTTCGCGGCGGGGGCCGGCTTCACGGCGGGCTCCGCGGCGGCGGCCTCGGGGGCTTTCGTTTCTTCAGCCATGGTGTTTGCCTGGTTGCTGGTTGGAATTCGTTACTTCTCGGCGTTCTTCATCGCGTTGCGCTCCGCCTTGTCGCGGACCGCGCCCACGGTGTGCTTCGCCCCCTTGCGGGTGCGCGCGTTGGTGCGGGTCCGCTGGCCGCGGACCGGAAGGCCCTTGCGGTGGCGGGTGCCGCGGTAGCTGCCGATGGAGACCAGGCGGCGGATGTTCTGCGAAACTTCGCGGCGCAGGTCGCCTTCGACGTGGAAGTTCGCCTGGATCACCGCGATGATCGCGCGGATTTCGTCCGCCGAAAGCGTGTTGGCGCGCTTGGCCGGATCGATCTTCGTCTGCTCCAAAATGAACGCGGCGCGGGTCGGCCCGATGCCGTGGATGTACCGGAGCGCGATTTCGATGCGCTTGTTGTCCGGAATGTCGATGCCCATTAGTCTCGGCATGGCGTTTTCCTCGTGTTACCCTTGCTTCTGTTTGTGGCGGGGGTTGTCGCAGATCACGCGGACGATCCCCTTGCGGCGGACGATCTTGCACCGTTCGCACAATCTTTTGACTGAACTACGCACCTTCATCGGCGGTTTTTCTCCGTGTTGGGTGAAAAGCGGGACGAAGTGTAGCGAATGCGCGAGCCAAAATCAAGAAAAAAATGGAAAATCGGGGATTTTTCGAAAAAAATTTGCGAAACGGCGGGCATGACCGGAGCGTTGGAGGTGATTTTGCGCGCAATTTGAAAGAATTGCGCGGCTGATTGACTGGGGAGTGAATTGCGGAGATTGAAATTGACTTGAAGAGAAATGGGTGGTGGAGAGGGGCGACAGTGGGGAGGGGCGACAGTGGGGAGGGGCGACAATCGGCGGCCGACGGCCGACAGCCGCGAGCCGCGAGCCGCGAGCCGACACTCGACAATCGGCAGCCGACAGCCGCGAGCCGACAATCGACAATCGGCAGCCGACAGCCGTCGCTCG
>JAFUXX010000322.1 GCA_017476965.1 Kiritimatiellia bacterium
CCCGATCCGATGAAGTCGCTCTCCGACGAGCTCGCCCGCGCCGAGGAGACCGCGGCGAAGACCCTGCTCCGCGCCGAGGAGGCCGAGCGCAAGATCGCCTAGGCCGAGAAGGTCATCGCGCTCTACTCCGCGCAGGCCGCGAAGCTCGGCACGCGCACCGCCGCCCTCGCCGAGTCGCTCGAAAAGGAGCAGGCGCAGCACGCCGCGCTCGTCGGCAAGATCGTCGCGCCCTCCGCCTCCGCGCCCGCCACCTGGCCGGACGCCGTCCGCAAGCTCGGCGCCGAGGAGGCCGTGAAGCGCTATCCCGACCTCGCCGCCGCCTACCGCCAGGCGAACGCCCGCAAGTAGTTTCCCGATCATCCCCACACCCCAAACAACCCCCAACCCCAAAGGAACCGCCAAAATGGCTCTCCACCTCCCCACCGAGTCCCGTCCCGACCTCGCGGTCGGCATCGAGGCCAACGTCCTCGGCGGCGCCGCGAAGATGATCGCGCCCCGCCTCTTCCCCCGCTTCCGCGTCGCGGAGCGCGGCGGCCAGATCGCCGTCGCCGTTCCCTCGACCGGCACGGGCGTCAAGAACCGCACGCAGGGCAACGCCCTCACGGGCGGCCGCAACACGTCCGCGGACATCACCTACGCCGTCGACAAGTTCGAGGCCCGCACGAAGCTCGACGAGCGCGACGCCAAGGACCACGGCGGCGTCGAACCGGCCGTCGCCGCGGCCGCTCGCGTCTCCGCCTACGCCGCGCTCAAGCTGCACGAGGACGCCGCCGCCGCGCTGCTCTTCTCCGCCACGCGCTACGCCGCCGCCACCTCCATCGTCGCGGCCACGCCGTTCGACGCCATCGCGCGCGCCGCGCAGGCCGTGAAGCGCTACGGCCGCCCGAAGCTCGTCTGCTCCGAATCGTGGCTCGCCGACTTCGTCAAGATCGAGAACGTCGCCAAGTATCTCCTGGAGCTCTACGGCCACGGCGTCATCGCCGGCGTCGTTGCGGGCCTTCCGGATGCGCTCAAGGCCGCGGGCGCCGCGTTCGGCGTCACCGAGATCCTCGTCGGCGACGACGACTTCTGGGCCGTCTCCGGCGGCACGGGAGCCTCCGCCTACGACTACACGGACGCCGCGGCCGTCGTGGCGCTCCGCGACGACGAGATGAATTCCGACGTCGTCTCGACCGTCAAGGCGCTGCCGACCTACGGCTTCGAGCCCGTCTTCCTCCCCGAGACCGACTCCACGCTCGACTTCCCGTTCGAGATCGAGACGACCTACCTCCCGGACACGAAGGACTCCGCCGTCGACGCGACGCTCTACGCCGTGCCGAAGGAGGCCAACGCGGCCGCCGCGAAGCTCGTCAAGCTCCCCGCCGCGAACGCCGGCGGCTAGCGCCCCCTCGCCGGGCGCACGCCTGAACTGAACAGGTAGCGCCCGGCACGGCCCCGCCGCGGAGGCTCCCTTACCCGACAGGGCAAGTCTTCCTACCCCTCCGCGGCGGCGGCCGCCCTTCCTCTCCCGGGGGGCGACAGCCTGTCACCCCCCCACCGCATACAGCACAACGCCTCCCGTGATCACGATTCCCGCCAGCGCTTTCGCGATGTTCCGGACGGAACACGTCGTCATCCACGCCGACCAGGTCGGCGCGGACGGCGTCCGCGAACGCGCTGTGCTAGCGGTTCCGGCTTCGGTGTCGGACGAAGGGGAGCGGCGCTCGCCCATCGGAGACCTCGTCGACGCGCACCTCGTGACCGTCGAGATCGCCGTTGAGGACTGGACGCAGCCCGTCCCGATCACGAAGGGCTCGTGGATCGAGCCGGACCCGAAAGGGCGCTGGCGCAAGCTCGTCGTCCGCGAGGCGGCGATCGTCGGCCAGCTCTACCACCTCACCTGCTCCGCGAAGGAGGGCCCGGGCAATGGCAAGGCTTGATTCCTTCGCGTCGAACATGCGTTCGCTCGGGTTCAAGGTCGACGTGTCCGACCTGGACCTGCGGAAGGTCTCGCGCTTCCTGAACGGCGAGATCCGCAAGATCGACCGCGTGAAGAAGACCGCCATCAAGCGCGCCGGCTCCATCGTGAAGCGGCAGCTCCTCGGCGCCGTGAAAGGCACCGGGACGGGCTACAAGCTCGCCGGACCGCACGCCGCTCGCTCCGAGCTGCACGACCTGCTGCACGGCAGGACGGGCGGCATCGGCGCGCCGTTCGGCATCGGAGACCCGCGCTCCGTCGAGATCGAGATCCGCGGGACCAACGGCGACACGGCCGTCGTCGGCTGGAAGAAGCCGTACCTCCAGAAACGCATCGAGCGCTTCCAGTCCGGCTCCGCGGCCGCGCAGTTCTTCGGGATGTTCTTCGACGACGGCTCGTACCGCTCGAATCTCTACCGGCGAGCGCACGGCAGGAATCCGGACCTTTCCGACGACTACAAGCTCCCGCGCAGCTACTCGCAGCCGGACCGCCCCGTCGTCGACCCGATCCAGGACAACGCCCGCGACATGCTCGCCGGATGGATCGAGGGCAACGTCCGCGCCCTCGTCGAGAAGGGCCGCGCCGGCGACCTCGCCGCCGCCGCGATGGGACAGTTCCTCAAGGGCAAGGAGGACGACTTCCGATGAGAACGCCCTGGGACATCGCGCGCCTCGCCGCCTCCGCCCTCGCGGCATCGCCCGGACTCCAGGGCTTCTGCGCCGAGCGGTTCGGCCAGGCTCTCGCCGTCTATCTCGGCGGAGCCGGAACGGACTTCGAGAATCTTCCTCGGCCGTTCGCCGTCATCAGCCTCGCGGGCGCGACGGACGGCGCCAAGGCGGCCGACACCGTCGATCTCTCCGTCGCCGTCGGCATCGACTCCGGCATCGACCCGGAGTCCGGTACCGACGCCGACCTCTCCAAGCCGTTTCCGCTGCCGGACGGCGTCCGGCTCGTCGGACGCGGACCGGACATCGTCCTGCTCGCCGGTCTTGCGGCGGACGAGGCCGGAGACGCACTGCCGGACTGCGTCGTCGAGAAGCGCTCCTTCCGGTATCTGGCCGGGACAACGCCCCTCGAGGCCGCCGTCGTCGTCCTCACCATCGCGCCCGGCATCGGCTTCTGGAACGGCGACGACGCCTCGCTCCATTTCCACCACCACCCACAACAGGAGACATAGCCAATGTCCGCCACAACCAACGACACCACCACCGTCGACAACGCCAGCAAGGTCGTCACGACCGACACGCACGGCACGACGGCCGACATCGAGCACGGCGCAATCAGCACCACCGTCGCCAAGGACACCTCCGCCGCGACCCTCACGCTCAACACCTCCGACCGCACCGCGTCCGTCATCACCGACGCCTCGACCGGCGCGGAGCTCACCGAGTTCTGCGAGGACATGATCGCGCACTGGACGGCCGTCAAGACCGCCATCGCCGCCCTCGCCTGGAATCCCGCCTAACCTCGCAACAGGAACCCACCGCCATGCCCTCCTACAAGCACCTCGGCAAAGCCGCCACGCAGCTCCCCGTCGTCTGGGGCGTCGGAACCGACTTCCAGAACTACGGCATCCTCCAGCGCCTGACGAGCACGAACAACGGCACCTTCGCCGACCTCAAGGACGAGAACGGCCAGGTCGTCGCCCGCACGCTCTACGATTCCAACGAGCAGCTCCAGGCCGAGATCGTCGCCAAGCGCACCGCCTACCAGAACCCGCCCAAGCAGGGCGACATCATCACGATCGCCGGGACGAAGTACATCTGCGAGGGCTCCGTCACGACGGCCGAGAACGAGAACTACGCCCAGTTCTCGCTCACGGTCACCGCCTACCAGGGCGTCGAGCTCTAGCCGCCGATGAACGCCGCTCTCCCGACCTGCGCCGCCGCCGCGCTCTCCGCCGGCGTCCCCGTCCCGCTCAAGCGAGGCGGGAACCTCTTCCTGCGCCCCTTCACCCTGCGTCGCATCCTCGCCCTGCACAGCGTCGAAAGCCCGCTCTTCTACCCGGAGAGCCGCTACGGCGCCGGGCTCGGCTGGGCTGCGACGCTGCTCATCCTCGCCGCCGAGGACGATGCGGCCGTCTCCCTGCGCCTCGCGCGGGACGGTGCCGCCGACTTCGTGGCGGGCGCGCTCGAATGGGCGGAGGGGGAGGGGCTGGCCGAAGAGGACGTTGCCGCGGGCATGCGGGCCGTCGCTGCCGAATGGATCCGCATCCGCGACCTCGACCGTCCGGAGAAGCACGCCGGGCGGGAGGTCACGGCCGCGGGGGAATCCTCGAGGCCGGGGACGGCTACGTCGCCGAACTCCTCGGCCACTGCATCGGCGCCTGGCACTGGGACCCCGATACAGCCCTCGACGCCCCACTCGGGATCGTGATCCTCGGCATCCGCGCCGAGCGCCGCGAGGCGGACGGCTGCAAAGGCTTCGGCTGGGTCCAGCTGGACGAGTTTTCAAGACAGAAAGAAGAAGCAGAAAACAACGCCCAGGGCAATCACGAACGCCAGAACGGCATTGAAGGCAGAAACAAGCCCGTCAATCCGAGCACCATCACGGAACGAGTCCCGTGCGGCAAAAGCGAACGCGATCCCGACGAACAGAGGGCCAGGAGTCACAAGGGAAAGAATCGCGATCTTTGGAAGAACACCGGACATGGCTTCTGATTTTCTGGAATTCAATCGAAAAGTCAACTGAAAAATGGCAGACACGGCGAAAGTCACGCTTGCGCTCGACATTGACCGGGGCGAGTTTACGAAAGGCATCAGCGACGTTCAGCGCCAGCTGCAAGGGCTGGCGAAGCAACCGTTGTCGTTCCGTGAGCGCCTCGCAGGACTTGGAACCGGCCAGCGCGTCGGCATTGGCGGGGGGATTGCCGTCGGCGCAATCGACTTTCTTTCGTCCGGCCTGCGTCTCGCCGGCGTTTCCGACGAATGGACAAAGTCCCTTTCCGGCGCGGCCACGAGTGCCAAGCAGTTCGGGACGATGCTCGCACCGCTCGGCCCCCTCGCGGCCGGCGCCGGCACGGCGATCGGCGCGGCGGTCGGTGCGCTCAAAGGCTACACGGACGCCCATGTCGAGGCGCAGAAGCGGCTCCGCGAGATCCGGCAGTCGTTTGTCGATGCCTCGGCAAGCGAGGCCATCGCGGCCAGACGCGCAACGACGGACGAGGAAAAGGCGGAACGCCAGCACGCCGCGCGCGAGCAGATGGCGGATCTTCGGATCAAGCTCGAACGCGGTGCGACAATCTCCGACCGCGACGTCATGTCCGCGGCGATGTGGGATCGCGACCTCGCCTCGAAGCTCCTGGATCTGCGAAAGGCCCAGGGCGGCAAGGCCGCGGTCGAAGCGATGTCGCCGCTCGCAAACGCCCTCTGGGCATTGAACGACCTCGGCTCGTTCGACGCGCTCGCGGCAAAAGCCGAGGAAGAGCGGGCGGCTGGACGCTATGGAAAGAAGGCCGTCTACACGAATCTCAACGCCTCCGTCCAGAGCCTTGGTCCGGAACTGCTCGCCGCGCTGCAACGCGGATCAGGCTTCAGCGAGGAGCTTGACGCTCTCTATGCGCAACTCCACGCGCCAAAGGGCGAAGAGGCCGCGGAAGCGGCCGCGGCTCTCAAGCTTCACGTTCCGGGCCGCTCCGGCTCTCTCCGCACGCCGCAGGCCGACGCGCTCTCCGCCGCCGGCCTCGGCTACACCGGCAATCCGATGCAGGAGACCGAGAGCCTCCTTCGCGAAATCTCCGCCAACACGCGCCGCATGACCAAGGGCGCCATCCCCACCGTCGCCGCATGATCGCCTTCGACGCCAGCTCCGAATCCCGCGTGGCGCGCATCGGCGCCGCCAACGCGCTCGGCATCGCCTTCATCGCCGGCATCCTCAACGTCATCCCGTACGTGGGTCCGCTGATCGGCGAGGTGGTCGGCGTCATCCTCAGCATCATCCTCAAGTACACCACCGGCGTCGGCCTGGCCGTGAACTTCTGGTGGTTCGCCCTGATCGTGCTGGCGCTGATGCTCACGGCGCAGCTGGTGGACAACTTCATCTACCAGCCGCTCATCTACTCCACCTCCATCAAGGCGCATCCGCTGGAGATCTTCATCGTCCTGCTGATCGCCGGCCACATCGGCGGCGCCGTCGGCATGCTCGTCGCCATCCCCGCCTACACCGTCGTCCGCGTGATCGCCAGCCGCTTCTTCTACCACTGTAAGCCGGTCCACAGGCTGATCCCCGACCGGGAGACCCTCGGGGACAGCGACGAAGAAGAGACGGAAATGGGCCGCTCCTGAGATTTTTTGCCGCGAAAGGATACAATTCTAAAAAAATTGTCTATCTTTGCAATCCCTTTCGAGGGCATCTGGGTGTGGCGCAGTTGGTAGCGCACCTGGTTAGGGACCAGGAGGTCGCTTGTTCGAGTCAAGTCACCCAGACAGAGAAAGCCGCAGGATTCAACCTGCGGCTTTTTTTTTCACATTTCCGCGCTTGGAGCAACCCAATACCTC
>JAFUXX010000323.1 GCA_017476965.1 Kiritimatiellia bacterium
GAGCGGGGTTCGGCGTGTCGCCGGTCGTCGTGCTGCTCTCCGCGGTGTTCTGGAGCTGGGTGCTCGGACCCGTCGGGATGCTCCTCGCCGTCCCCCTCACCATGGCCGTGCGCGGCACCGCCATTTCCGCATTTCCCGAAAAGAAACTCGACAACGAGGAAACCGAAAAATGAAACTGGACACGATTTGCATCCAGGGCGGCTGGAAGCCGAAAAACGGCGAGCCCCGCCAGCTCCCGATCTACCAGAGCACGACGTGGCGCTACTCCACGAGCGAAGAGATGGGCAAGCTCTTCGACCTCGAAGCGTCCGGCTACTTCTACACCCGTTTGCAGAACCCGACGAACGACGTCGTGGCGGACAAAATCCGCGAGCTCGAAGGCGGCGCGGGCGCGGTGCTGACTTCGTCCGGCCAGGCGGCCAACTTCTACGCGATTTTCAACATCGCGCAGGCCGGCGACCACGTTCTCTCCGCCGCGTCGATCTACGGCGGCACTTCCAACCTCTTCACCGTCACGATGGCGAAGATGGGGATCGAGGTCGAGCTCGTCGACCAGACCCTCCCCGAGGAGGAGCTCGCGAAGAAGTTCCGCCCGAATACCAAGGCCGTGTTCGGCGAAACGCTCTCCAACCCCGGCGTCCGCGTGCTCGACATCGAGAAATTCGCGCGCCTCGCCCACGCCCACGGCGTGCCGCTCGTGGTGGACAACACGTTCCCGACGCCGATCAACTGCCGCCCGTTCGAATGGGGCGCCGACATCGTGACGCACTCCACGACCAAGTACATGGACGGCCACGCCTGCCAGACCGGCGGCGCGATCGTCGATTCCGGCAATTTCGACTGGGACGCCCACGCGGAGAAGTTCCCCGGCCTCACGACGCCGGACGAGTCGTACCACGGCCTCACGTACACGAAGAAATTCGGCAAAGGCGCCTACACGACCAAGCCCGTCGCGCAGCTCATGCGCGACCTCGGCTCGCAGGCTTCGCCGTTCTCCTCGTTCCTCCTCAACCTCGGTCTCGAAACGCTCCACCTCCGCATGCCGCGCCACTGCGAAAACGCGGCCAAGGTCGCGGCGTTCCTCAAGACCCGTCCCGAAGTCGAGTGGGTCAACTACCCCGGCCTGCCGGACGACCCGGACAACGCCATCGCGCGCAAGTACATGCCCAACGGTTCCTGCGGCGTGCTCGCCTTCGCCGTGAAGGGCACCCGCGAGGACGCCGGCGCGTTCATCGACCGCCTCAAGTTCGTGTCGATCGAAACGCACGTGGCGGACTCCCGCACCTGCGTTCTCCACCCCGCCAGCCACACGCACCGCCAGCTCTCCTCCGAGCAGCTCGCGCAGGCCGGGGTCCCGGAAGGCCTGATCCGCCTCTCCGTCGGCATCGAGGACGCCGGCGACATAATCGCCGACCTCGAACAGGCGTTCGCCCGCGCGTAGCTGTTTCCCGCCCATGACGCTCGATCAGGCGCTCGCTTGGTGCGGGGCCGCCGCGGAAGGCCCCCTGCCCCGCTCCTTCGCGGGCGTTTGCACCGACACCCGGAACCTGCGCCCCGGGTGTCTCTTCGTCGCGCTCCGCGGCGAAAGGTTCGACGGCCACGCCTTCGCCGCCGCCGCGGTGGAAGGCGGCGCC
>JAFUXX010000324.1 GCA_017476965.1 Kiritimatiellia bacterium
CAGCTGTGCGCGCTCGAAAAGGGCCGCCGCCAGCCGTCGCTGCGCACGCTCAAGCGGGTGTGCGAAGCGCTCGGAGCTGAGCCGTCGGACGTCCTCCGCGCCGCTTCCGCCGCCGCCGGAGCGCCCCCGCCGCCCGAAAGCCCCGCCGGCTCGTTCCTGCCCGGGATGGAAGACCTCTTCCAGACGCCGGAGGAGCGGCTTTTCTCGCCGTTGGCGCACCGCGGCATGGTGCGCACCGTGCTGCCCGATCCGTACGCCGCGCCGCCGCCGGACGACGAAAGCGTGCGCGCCATCGAATCGCGCCTCGCGGACTACCTCCGCCTCGAAACGATCTGCGGCGCGTTCGCCGGCGCGTCGATCCCGCTCACGATCCCGTTCCAGCAGGACGCCTCCGGCGCGGAAGAGCTCGCGGGCCGCGTCCGCGCCCACCTCGGGCTCGGCGACTCGATCGTGCTGGACTACGTTTCCGTGCTCGAAAACCACGGCATCCGCGTCGTGTTCCTGCCGCTGCCGCCGGGCGTGGGGAGCCTCGGCTTCCACGACGCGCGCAACGGCGGCGCCGCGTTCGCCGTGTCGGACTCCACCACGACGGAAAAGCAGCTTTTCCGCATCGCTACCGAGCTGGCGTGGCTGTACCTCTTCGTCCGCAACGGCAACAAGCCCGTGCCGGAGAGCGCCGAAGCGAACCGCCGCTTCGCCAAATACTTCGCCGCGTGCTTCCTGCTGCCCTCCGCGGCGGTCCGCACCGTGGCCGCCTCGCTCGGCGCGCGCCGGGGCGACTGGACGTACCCGCTCGTCCTGCGCGTGAAGCGCCATTTCGGCGTGAGCGCCGAGGCGTTCGCGTACAGGCTGCTCGAACTCGGCCTGTCGGACGAAACCCGCACCGCGGCGCTCGTCGAAAAGACGCGCGCGCACTACGCGACGCACCAGAACCGCGAACCGGGCCTGCCGGCCCCGGCGCTCGTGCGCGACGGCCGCCTCGCCGACATGCTGGAGCGCGCGCGCTCCGTGCCGGGCGCGTACGACGAAATCCGCGGCATCGCCCGCCGCGCCGGCATCGCGTTCGACTGACGCCCGTCGTCGGCACCCCGCGGCGGCGCGGATTTGACTGCGACCCCGGCTTGTGGCAGTATCCGCCTCCCGGCGGCGGGGCGTCCCGCACCATGCACACCGTACGCCGCCGGTCACGGAGAAATCCCGCGCGACGCGCGGCGCTCCACTCCGCTCGGCGGCACAAAATCCACCGAAAACAAATGAGCAACAATGCCGATGGCGCGGTCTCCGCGGCCAAAGCGCCTGCCGGAGGACACGACTTCGAACAATCGAGCGTGGCCGAAAACCAGAAGCGCGGCTTCTGGTCCATGTTCGTCATCATGATGGGCTTCACGTTCTTCTCGGCCTCCATGTGGGTCGGGTTGACTCTGGCCAACGGTCTCACCGCCGGACGGTTCTTCTGGGCCGTCATGGCCGGCAACCTGATCCTCGGCGCGTACACCGCGCTCCTGGCCTACCCCGCCGCAAAGACCGGCCTGTCCGTCCACCTGCTTTCGCGCTACTCCTTCGGCACCTTCGGCTCCGACATCCCGTCGGCCGTCCTCGCCGTGACCCAGATCGGCTGGTTCGGCGTGGGCGTCGCGATGTTCTCGATCCCCGCCGCCTGGTGGCTCTCCGACGCCTCCTGGCTCCAGGGCACATGGTTCGTCGGCGGCACATGGGAGCCCTTCTTCGGCGCCGAGAAGGAGCTGCCGCTGCGTCTCCTCTGGACGCTCACCATCGTCGCCGGCGTGGCGATGACGTCCTCCGCCTACTTCGGCATCAAGGCGCTCCACGTTATCTCCGTGATCTCCGTCCCCGCCATCGCGATTCTCGGCGGCTGGTCCGCAATCCAGGCGCTTTTCTTCGACTCGCCGGCGTTCATCGCCGAGCACAATTCCGCGATCGACGCGGCCTCGATCAAGCATGGCTGGGACGCGCTCGCCAACCACGTCCCCGGCATCGACCCCAAGACCGGCGCCTCACTCGCGATCGGCATGGTCTCCGCCATCTCGCTCGGCATCGGCTCCTTCGTCTCCGGCGGTTCCTGCACGCCCGACTTCACCCGCTTCGCGAAGAACGCGAAGATCGCAGTCCTGACGACCGTTCTCGCCTTCTTCATCGGCAACTCCCTGATGTTCTTCTTCGGTGGCGCCGCCGCAATGGTCTATGGCAAGAACGACATTTCGCTCGTGATGCAGCTGCAGGGTCTGCTCGTCCCGGCCGTGATCGTGCTGCTGCTCAACATCTGGACGACCAACGACAACGCCCTCTACACCTCCGGCCTCGGCATCTCCAACATCACCGGACTCCCGAAGCGCTGGGTCGTGCTCTTCAACGGCGCGCTCGGCACCGTCGCCGCGCTGTGGCTCTACAACAACTTCTGCGGCTGGCTGAACATCCTCAACACCTTCATCCCGCCCTGCGGCGCGATCCTCATCACCGACTTCTTCCTCGTGAACCGCCGCCGCTACCCTGCGATGGCCGATAAGAAGTTCGTCACGGTCTCCGCACCCGCAGTCGTGGCATGGGCGCTCGGCTCGGTCGTGGCGCTCGCCGGCTTCAACAAGTTCGGCCTCGGCGACGCGATGCCGTTCCTCGAAAAGGGCATCCCCGCCGTGAACGGAATGGTCGTCGCGGCCGTCGTCTACGTCGCGCTTTCCGCCGCGTTCCGCGGCAACCGCCAGTCGTAGCAAACGAAAAAATCAGCGCCCGGGCTCCCTTGGCAGGAGCCTGAGCGCGATGGCATCCGCACCGGTGGCGCGAACCGAAACCGCGCCGTCGGTGCGGCGCGTTTCCACCCTCACGGGGCCGTAGTGCCGGACCGTGACCTCGGGCACGTCCTTGCCGACAGCGAGCTCCGCCTCCGCGGTCCGCAGCGCGACGTGGGCGGCGAAAGCGCGCTCCGTGCCGTCCGCGGCGGCGCGGACGGCGGAAGACGCGATGCGCAGCGCGGCCAGGGCGGGCAGGGCCGCGGAAACGAGCAGGGAGAGCGCGACGACGGCCTCGACGAGAGTTTCGCCGCGCTCCGCCGCGGAACGCGGGCGAAGCGCGGCGGAACGGTCGCGATTGCGGCGGCGGAAGGTCACTCGCCGGGATTGACGTAGTTGACCTTGCCGGCCTTGGCGCCGGAGATGTAGACCTCGACGCGGCGGTTGGCGACGTTGCCGGAAACGGGGTCGTTGGCGGCCTTCGGGTAGTCGAAGCCGTAGCCCACGGCGTTGATGCGCGCGGCGTCCACCCCCTTGAGCTCGAAGTAGCGGGCCACGGCGCGGGCGCGCTTCTCGGAGAGGCGGATGTTGTAGTTGCGCTTGGAGGTGGCGCGCTGGTCGGCGTGGCCTTCGACGGCGGCCGTGGCGCCGGGATTCTCGAGCAGGACCTTGGCGACCTTGTCGAGCTGGTCGAAGAACTCGGGCTTCACGACGTCCTTGTCCGTGTCGAAGACGATGTTGAGCTCGAAGAAGAGCAGGTCGTCGGAGGGGTCGAGCGGGTCGGTGTGGTCGAAGAGGACCTCGTGGCCGTCGCGCACGCCGCCCTTGTCCGTGTCGGGATCGAGCGGGTTGGTCTTGGACTCCAGCACCTCGAAGCCGTCGGAGAGCAGGTCGTAGTCCGAATCGGGGTTGAGCGGGTCGGTCTTGTGCGTCAGCACCTCGGCGCCGTCCGTGAGGCCGTCGTTGTCCGTGTCCGGGTTGAGCGGATCGGTCTTGTGCGTGAGCACCTCCTCGCCGTCCTTGAGGCCGTCGCCGTCCGTGTCCGGGTTGAGCGGGTCGGTGCGGTAGGTCTTGACCTCGTCGCCGTCGAGCAGGCCGTCGCCGTCCGTGTCCGGGTTGAGCGGGTCGGTGCGCCAGGTGCGGACCTCCTCGCCGTCCTTGAGGCCGTCGCCGTCCGTGTCGGGGTTGAGCGGATCGGTCTTGTAGTGCTTGACCTCCTCGCCGTCGAGCAGGCCGTCGCCGTCCGTGTCCGGATTGTTCGGGTCGGTGTGGTAGACGTTGAGCTCCTCCCAGTCGGTGAGGCCGTCGCCGTCAGAATCGAGGACGACCGGGGCGGCCGCGACCGGGTCCTCGGCGATCTTTTCGGCGCCGAAGCGGTACACGAACCCGGCGTCCACCGTGTGGTTGAACTCGGTGTTGTAGCCGGCCAGGTCGATGCGGGTGTCGAGACGGAGGCTCCACGCGTCCGAAAGGTGCCACATCACGCCGCCGCCGGCGCGCAGGGCGAAGGAGACGGACTCGTCCATCACGTCCTTGCCGTAGGTCTCGATGCCGGCGCCGCCGATGAGGTACGGGTCGATGCGGTCGTACTTCGAGAAGTGGAACATCGCGTCGCCGAAGAGCATGAGGCCCCACGTGTCGTCGAAATACCTGTCGTCGCCCTTCGACTTGGACTGCGGGCGGTCGTGGAGGCGGTAAACCCCGTCGTCGTCGCGCCAGCCGTAACCGGAGAGGTTTTCGTCCATCTTCGGGGCGAACACGACGCTCGCTTCGAAGCTCCACCACTCGCTCCAGTCGTAGCCGAGGCGGAGAGTGACGTACAGCGCGTCTTCGAGCGGCTCGTCGCCTTCGAGGTTCCAGTAGCCGATGCCGGGGCTCAGGTACCAGCGGCCGTAATCCTCGAGGCTTTCGAGGGCCGCTTCGGAGGAAGTTTCCACCGCTGCGGGCGGCGGCTCTGCGGCTTGCGCGGCCGCGGCTGAAAGCGCCGCTGCGGCGGCGATGGCGTTGCGGATTTTCACTGGTAGACGTCTCGGCTGGATGGTTTCTTGAGTCGGAAAAGGGAGGTTGCGGCGCGCGGAAACGGCCGCGGGAGGGATGATACCACAAAAACCTCCCGCGCACAAAACAAAAAAACGCGCGGCCGATTTGCCATGAGCGGCCGTTTTTGGCATACTTCGGACGGCTTTCGGCCGCCGGTGCGGCGCGCCGGGGCTCCCCGGACGGATGAAGAAGGACATCGCAACTGGCGTCGCCGGAAACGGCGGCGCGGCTTCCTGGGCGCGCGCGGCGCGCCAATCCCCCCGCGCG
>JAFUXX010000031.1 GCA_017476965.1 Kiritimatiellia bacterium
CAGATCGGCGCCGGCATCGGTTCGCTCGTCGCCGGATCGCTGCGCCTCCCCGTCGCTTCGCGCCGCAAGCTCATGGCGGCCGGCATGGGCGCCGGCGTCGGCGCGCTCTTCCACGCGCCGCTCGCCGGCGCGCTCTTCGCCGCGGAGCTCCTGTACCGCGACCTCGACCTGGAGTACGAAGTGCTCGTGCCGGCGATCGTGGCGTCCGTCACGGGCCACACGCTCTACTCGCGCGTGTTCGGTTTCGAGCCGCTTTTCGACACCCCGCAGAACGCGTTCGGCCGGCCGCAGATGCTGCTGCTCTACATCCTGCTCGCGCTCGTGCTGGCGCAGGGCGCGCGGCTGTACACGTGGGCGTTCTGGACCGCGCACGACCGCTTTTCGCGCATCAAGGCCGCGCCGTGGGTCCGCACCGGGCTCGGCGGCCTAGCGACGGGTCTCGTGGGCCTCGCCGTTCCCGCGGCACTCGGTTCCGGCTACGGCACGCTCCAGGACGCGCTGCGGTTCGACGGCACTTGGACGCTCGGCGCGCACGGCGGCGCGTTCGCGCTCCTGCTCGGCGTGTTCTTCGCGAAAACCGCCGCGACCGCGTTTTCCGTGGGTTCGGGCGGCTCGGGCGGCATATTCGGCCCGGCGCTCGTGTGCGGCGGCGCGCTCGGCGGCGCGACGGGCATGCTGTTCGCGACGCTGCTGCCGTCGTGGGGCGTCAACCCCGGTTCGTTCGTCCTCGTCGGCATGGTCGCGTTCTTCGGCTGCGCGGCGAAGACCCCGATTTCGATGATCCTCATGATCGGCGAGATGACGGGCAACCACCGGCTGCTCGTGCCGTCGATGTGGGTGGTCGTCATCGCCTACCTGCTCACGCGCCGCGTGTCGCTCTACCGCTCGCAGCTCCCGAACCGCTTCGAGGCCCCGGTCCACCGTCCTTCGCTCGTTTCCGGGACGCTCGGCTGCATCACGGTGCGCGACGTCCTCGGCGCGCGCCGAGGCGGCGGTTCGTTCGAGACGGTGTCCGCGGTCACGCCGCTTTCCCGCCTCTTCGACCTCTTTTCCTCCGGCGCGCAGGCGGTGTTTCCGGTCGCCGCGGCGGACGGCACGTTCGCCGGCGTCGTGTCGCGGCGCGACCTCGATTCCGTCGCCGCCGCCGACCCCGTGTTCCGGCGCACGATGCTCGTCGGCGACCTGGCTCTCGCGCCGCACCCCGTCACCACCGGCCCCGAGCCGCTGCGCAAGGTCCTCGCGACGATGGACTCCGACGACGCGGAGGCCATCGTCGTCGTGGAAGGCCCCGCTTCGCGACGCCGCGCGACCGGGATTCTCTCCCACAACGACATCGCGGCCGCCTACCGCGCGGAAATCGCGACGGTGCGGTAGCGGGCGCGGCGCGGCCGCAAGCGGCCCGCGCGCAGCGCGCCCCGAGTCAGCGCCCGGCCACCGGCGCCGGCGGCAGTCCCGAATCCGCCGCGACCACGGCGATTCCGGCCTTGTCCGCCGCGCGGATCACGGCCGGCAGGTCGATGAAGAGCGTCCGGCGGGCCTGCACGACGATCGAAGCGCAGCGCGATTTGCGCATGGCGGCGATCGTCTTCATGCCCACGACCGGGATGTCGAACCGCATGTCGTGCCCGCGCTTGGCCGCCTTCACGACCATCGCGCCGCGGCGGGCGATGCGGCCGCCGCGCAGGATCGTTGCGTCCGTGCCGTCGAAGCCCTCCACCGCGAGCGCCACGCCGTCCTTCACCACGACGGTCTGGCCCACGTCGAGGTCGCTCTCCGCGAGCGCGAGGCGCGTGCCGAACGCCATGTCCCGCTCTTCTTCGGGCGAAAGCTTCCGGCGCGAGAGCGTACCCGGCTCCGGGACGTGGGCGCCGAGGAAAAGCGACGAGGGCAGCACTTCCACGCCGAGCGCCTCGATTTCCGCCACCATGCGGCCGAAGATCGTGTGGGCGTTGAGGACGCGCAGCGAGCGCAGCAGCCCGCGCAGCTCCGGATCGAACGCGGCGCGGAATAGCGAGAGCGGGCGTATCTGCCCGGCGAGTATCGCGTGGCGGAAGCCCGAAGCGCGGATCGCCTCGCGGAACGCCGCGAGCGAACGCAGCGTCACCGAAGTCCGCCAGTCCGCCGCCGCGAGCGTCCTGCGCTCCGTCGTGCCGCGCAGGCCCAGCGCCCCGAGCCGCCCGACCCCGGCCGCGCGGGCTCCTTCCAGCACGAGGCGCGGCAGCGAGCCGGCTCCTGCCAGCACGAGGAGGTCTTGCGGGACTTCGTTCACTTCTTGAGGACTATGCAGAACAGGACCACGAAGTACTGCACGAGCGTGCCCGCCAGAACGAAGAGGTGCCAGACGAAGTGCATCCACTTCGTCTTCTTCGCCGCGTAGAACACCACGCCGAGCGAGTAGAGCAGGCCGCCTGCGGCCACCCACAGCACCGGGACGAGGCCCATCGCCCGCCACAGCGGGTACACCGCGATCAGCACCACCCAGCCCATGGCGAGGTACGTCAGGTTGGAGAGCGTCGCGAACCGGTTGATGAAGAGGCACTGGAACACCATGCCGAGAATGGCGAGCCCCCACTCCACGCCGAAGATCGCCCAAGCCCACCCGGGGCTGTACTCCCGGATCGCGGACAGGCAGAACGGCGTGTACGACCCCGCGATGAGCAGGTAGATCGAGCAGTGGTCGAAGTAGTTGAGCACCGCCTTGGTCTTGGGGCGGTTGAGCGCGTGGTAGAGCGTCGAAAAGAGGTACAGCAGGACCATCGTCGCGCCGTAGACCGAGACGGAGACGATGTTCCAGACGTCGTGGTACGGGCGGATGCTCGAAAACACCACGGCCACCACCAGGCACGCCACGGCGAGAACCGCCCCGACGCCGTGCGAAACGGCGTTCGCGATCTCCTCGCCGATCGTCTGCGGCCGCTCTTCGCACTCCGGCGTGTACCGGACGGCCGGACGCGTTTCATCGGGGTTTTCCATGCCCGGAATTGTATGCCAACCCCCGCACCCGGTCAAACCCGCCCCGCGGCCGCGCGGCGCGGTTCCATTTCGGGGCGGGGCATGGTATCATTGCCCGCGGAAATCACGAAGAGATGAAACACCTTTCCACCACTGCCGCGCGGATCGCCGCGGCGGCCGTCTTCCTCGCGGCCGCCGGAGCGGGCTTCGCCGCGCCGCCCGCCGGCCGGTATTCGGACGACGCCGCCACGCCGG
>JAFUXX010000325.1 GCA_017476965.1 Kiritimatiellia bacterium
CCCGCCGTCCAGCACGACGTGTTCCACGCGCGCGGCGCCGCCCTCGCGCTGCTCCGCGACGGTGCGCATGGCGTCCGCGATCCAGCGCGCCGCGCGGAAGGCGGGCGTCACCACTGTCACGAACGGCGCGTCTGCGGGCATGGCTGCGGCGGGGCGGTCAGGTCAGCCTGCGGTACAGGACGAGCCCGACCGCGAAGAACGACGCCTCGGGGAGGAACGCCGCGAGGACGGGCGGCACCCAGGCGTGCTGGCCGCAGTACGTGAGCGCGATGACCACCGCGTAGAGCCCGAAAAACGTGCCTATCGCTGCGGCGACGCCCTTGAAGACGCTCTGGCGGCCGGTCGTGATGCCGGTCGGAATCGAAAACAGCGTGATGACCAGGCACATCCACGGCGACGCAAGGCGGTACCAGAAGTCGAAGCGCCGCTCCGCGCCCGCGCCGCCCGTGTCGGCGGCGTCGGCGTCCGCCGCGCGCATGACGCGCCACATGTCCCGGGCGGAGAGGTGGTCCCAGTCGCGGGCGGCGGCGTAGATGTCGGACGGCGTTTCGGAAAATTCCGGAAACGGCACGAGCCCGGGCAGGGCGACGCGTTCGACCGCGGTTTCGGGAAGCTCCTCGCCGTCGATGTCGAACGGGATGAGCCGCGGCTCGCGCAGCCACCACACGCCGTCGAGCCAATCGGCCGAGGCGGCGCGCACGCCCCACACGTGGGCGCCGTTTTCGTCGCGCTTGATTTCCACGCCCTTCGGGTAGTGCGCGGCCGATTCGCGCGTGGAGAGGTCCGCCTCCGCGAACGTCCACGAGCGGTCGGCCCCGGGTTCGAGGAAAACGTGGTTCTTGCGCGGCGGCACGTCGCCCGAGACGAAATTGCCGTCCTTCAGGCGGTCGGACCACGCCGCGAGCTCCGGCGTGACCCACTCCGAAAGGGCGAGCATCCCGACGCTCGCGAGCAGCGCCGCCGCGATGAACGGCAGCGTGAGCAGGTGGAACGAAATCCCGCTCGCGCGCATCGCCGTGAGTTCGCTGTGCCGCGACAGCTGCCACATCGAGTACAGCGTGGCGAGCATGAACGAGGCGGGAACGAACCACGGGGAGTAGAAACAGACCAGTCCCGCGTAGTAGCGCAGGACAAGCCGCAGCGGCAAATCGGCGTCGAGAAACCGGGACAGGTGCCCGAACAGGTCGAACAGGACGAAAATGCCGTTGAAGGCGACGAGGCACGTCGCAAGCGGCCCGAGAAACTGGCGCAGGAGGTATCGCGTTATCAGGTTCACTTGCGACGCGCCGCTCCGGCTCTACAGGCCGAGGCCGGCCAGGTACTTGCGGCTGATGCCGTATTCGAGGAAGGGGTCGCCGGTCGCGAGCTGCGAATCCTGCTCGACGATGAAGTCCTTGACGCCGGCCTTCTTGCAGGCCTTGACGGCCTCCGGCCAGTCCACGGCGCCTTCGCCGAGCGCGCGGAACGTCCAGTTGCGCGACGTGTCCGCCTCGTCGTACCAGATGCTCCAGTCCTTGAGGTGGACCTGGTCCATGCGGCCCGCGACCTTGCGAACCCAGTTGACGGGGTTGTATCCGCCGCGCGCGACCCAGCCGAGGTCGAGCTCGGCCTGGAGCCGGTGCGTGCTTTCGTAAAGCATGTCGAGCACGGCCTTGCCGCCCTTGCCCTTCTTGACGCCGAACTGCTGGAACTCGAAATCGTGGTTGTGGTACTGCACCGCGATGCCTTCGGCGGCGAAGCGCTTCGCGTAGCCTTCGAACTCGCGGAAGAGCTTCTTCCAGTCGGCGAGCGTCTTCTGGTCCGAGGCGCGGAGCCACGGGATCGCGACGTACGAGATGCCGAGCGTCTTGCAGTCGGCAATCACCTTCTTCTCGTTTTCGCGGAACTGCGGCAGCCCGATGTGGGCGCCGATCGGCGTCACCCCCGCGTCCTCGCAGACGGCGCGGATGTCGGCCATCGCCATGTCGCCGGGAAAGCCGGAAATCTGGGCGTAGTCGTACCCGATCTTCTTGACGTGCTTCATCGTCTTGGCTGCATCCGCCAAGGTCTTCGTGTATTCGCGGAAGCCGAACATCTGCGCGGCGACGCGGTATTTGGTTGGCATGGCTGTGTTTTCTTTTTTTTCGTCGACCGGGCGGAAATGCCCGCGACGCCGCGGATTCTCCCCCAACTCCCCTCAAAAATCAACCCCGCCGCGGCCTCCCGCGCGAACCCGCGGAAAGGCGTTTTCGCTTGATTGCGGCGGCGGCGGAGACTAGAATTGGCGCCGTTGCAGACAGCACACGAGGCGCGGCCGCGGCCGCGTGCGACGAAAATGACAAACCAGAAACTCTTCGCCCGTCCCTGGGAGATTCCCGAACTCACGTCGATGAACCGCCTCCGCGGCCGTTCCGACATGGTGCCCTTCCCCGCGGCCCGCGCCGCGCTTTCCCGCGATCCGCGCAAATCCAAGTGGTACCTGTCGCTCGACGGCGAATGGGCGGTTTCGTACCACGATCGCGTCGAGGAGGCCGCGGCGGAGGATGTCGCCGCCGGCGCCGACCTCTCCGCCTGGCCCAGGGTCGCAGTGCCGGGCGACCTCTGCACGCAGGGCTTCTCGCACCCGCACTACACCAACGTGCAGATGCCGTTCGAAAACCGTCCCCCCTTCGTGCCGGACGCCAACCCGTGCGCCGTGCTCCGCACTTCCTTCGAGCTGCCCAAGGGCTGGGAGAAGCGCCGCACCGTGTTCCACCTCGGGTGCGCGGAGTCGCAGGGCTGGCTCTACGTGAACGGCGAGCTCGCCGGCATGGCGACGGACAGCAAGCTGCCTTCGGAGTTCGACGTCTCGCGCTTCGTCCGCCCCGGCGCGAACGAGGTCGCCGTGCTGTGCGTGCGCTGGAGCGCTTCTTCCTACGTCGAAGACCAGGACCACTGGATGGAGTTCGGCATCCACCGCTCCACGTACGTCTACTCCACGGCCAAGACGTTCATCGGCGACGTGACGGTCCGCGCCGGCTGGGACTGGCAGTCCGCGAAACCCGCCGGTACGCTCGAAGTCGTCGTCAAGGCCGAATACGCCGCCCCCCCGGACCGCCACGGCTGGGACATGGAAAACATCGACGACCCGCACCTCGACTGGTCAGCCGCCGCGACGCTCTACGACGCCGCCGGCCGCCCCGTCCCCGGCGCCGCCGCGCTTTCCACCGGCCCGCAGTCCTACGACTGGCGCTCCAATCTCGGCGAAGCGCGCATGGCCCCGGCCCGCCCGCTCCGCGTGAAGCCCTGGACGGCCGAGACGCCCGCGCTCTACACGCTCGTCGTCGAGCTGCGCGACGCCAAGGGGCGCGTCGTCGAAACCGTCGCCCAGCGCGTCGGCTTCCGCGACGTGCGCATCGCGGACAGGAAGTTCCTCGTGAACGGCAAGGCCGTCGAAATCCGCGGCGTCAACCGCCACGAGTTCCACGAGAAGCACTGCAAGTACGTCCCCGCGGAGACGGACCTCCAGGACGCGCGCCTGCTCAAGCGCTTCAACTTCAACGCCGTGCGCTGCTGCCACTATCCGGACGACACCCGCTGGCTCGACATCTGCGACGAGTACGGGATCTACGTGGTGGACGAGGCGAATGTCGAATGCCACGCCAACTACGCGGATCTCGCGCACGACGATTCGTGGCGGCACGCCTGGACGGAGCGCTGCTCCCGCATGGTCCTGCGCGACAAGAACCACCCGTGCGTCGTGTTCTGGTCGCTCGGCAACGAAAGCGGCGTCGGCGAGAACCACCTCGCCGCGGCGGACTGGATCCGCGCCAAAGACCCGACGCGCCCGCTGCACTACGAGGGCGCGATGCACGGCGGCTGGCGCCAGGGCGCTTCGATCTTCGGCTCGCCGATCTCCCGCCGCATCACAGACGTGATCAACCCCATGTACCCGGCGATAGGCGACTTCATGGTCCGCTGGGCCGAAAAGCGCAAGGACGACGACCGCCCGTTCATCATGTGCGAGTACGCCCACGCCATGGGCAACAGCTGCGGCGCGCTCGGCGACTACTGGAAGCAGATCCGCTCGCACGAGGGGCTTCAGGGCGGTTTCATCTGGGACTGGGTCGAGCAGGGCATCGCCCGCGAGAACCCCGACGGCACGCGCGACTGGGGCTACGGCGGCGATTTCGGCGACTTCCCCAACGACGTCAACTTCTGCTGCAACGGCATGGTCAATCCCGACCGCACGCCGAAGCCGCAGGCGTGGGACGCCAAGCACGTCTTCCAGCCCCTCGCCTTCGAGCTGGCCGACGCCGCGAATGGCGTCCTGCGCGTCGCCAACCGCGATTGCTTCCGCGCCGCGTCCGAATGGCTCGAAGCGTCCTGGGAGGTGCAGGTCGAGGGCAACGCCGTCGCTTCCGGCCGCGTCGCCCCGCTCGCCGTCGCGCCCGAATCCTCGGCGGAGATCCGCCTCGCCGGTTGGAACTGGAAAAAGCTTCCGTCCCTCGCGCCTGGCGAAGAGGCGTTCCTCTACGTCACGGCCACGCTCAAGGACGCCGCGATCTGGGCCCCCAAGGGCCACCAGGTCGCGTGGGACCAGATGCCGCTGCCGCTTCCCGAGGACGACGGCAAGGAGCTGCCCCGCGCCCTGCTGCTCGTCGAAAAGGAAGGCGCGCAGGTCGGCGTGGTCGAGCGCGAGGACGGCCTCCCCGCCGCCGTCGCAGCCGGCCGCGTTTCGCTCGCGCTCGATCCTGAGGAAGGCCGCCTCGGCGCGCTCTCCGTGGACGGCCGGCCCGTCGTCCTCGGCGGCCCGGAGTTCACGCTCTGGCGCTCCCCGACCGACAACGAATACATCAAGGGCCAGGGCGCCGCGGGCCGGAAAAACGAGTGGAAGGCGTTCGGGCGCTGGTGCATGGCCGGCCTCGACGTCATGGAAGAGGAGCGCGTCGCCTTCGCCCTCAAGCCCGCTTCCGGCGGCGCCGTGACCGTGCAGACGCGCGCGCTCTACCGCCCGAACGGGCCGGACATGGTCCGCGGCGGCTTCAAGACCGGCAAGGGCAACCCGCTCGCCGACTCCCGCGCGGGCCACGCGAAGGTGGACGTCCGTCCGGGCGTCGCGATCGAACACCGCGCCGACTACAGGATCGAGCCCACGGGCGCGATTCTCTGCCGCCACGCGTTCGTCGTGCCCAAGGGATTCTCCGACCTGCCGCGCCTGGCGGTCCGCATGCGTCTCGCGCCCGGGCTCGAAAACCTCACGTGGTTCGGCCTAGGCCCGCTCGAAAGCTACCCCGACCGCAAGGACGGCTCGATCGTCGGCTGCTTCGCGTCCACGGTCGCCGACCAGTACTTCCCGTACGTCGTGCCCCAGGAACACGGCCACCACTGCGACACGCGCTGGCTGACGCTCTGCGACGCCCGCGGCCGCGGCCTCCAGTTCCAGGCCGAAGACAAGCTCTTCGGCTTCAACGCCACGCACCTGCCGGACGAAGTGCTCGACCCCGCGCGCCACGTTTCCGAACTCGTGCCGCAGCCGGAGACGACGCTGTACCTCGACGCCGCGACCCGCGGCCTCGGCACCGGCTCCTGCGGCCCGGACACGCTCCCGGAGTACCGCATCGGCCCCGGCGTCTACCGCCTCGCGTACTGGGTGTTCCCGGTCTAGCCGCGCCGTCCCGCGGACAAGCCCGCCGGATTTCCACCCTTATCCCGGAAAATCCGGGATAAATTCTCCCGGATTTTCATTTTCGCCCGACAAACACTGGCGAAAATTGTTTTTAGCCGGAACAAAAAAAAGGGGGAGACTTTTTTCCGGATTCCGCCATAATGGCGGCTGTCC
>JAFUXX010000326.1 GCA_017476965.1 Kiritimatiellia bacterium
ACCACGACCGTCAATGCCGCGATCGGCGTCGAGGGCGCGGACCGCATCTCGATCCCCTGGGCGCTGCGCTCCCTCGCGCTCACGCGCGATCCGGCCCTCCCGACGCCGGCGCTCTCCGCCGCCGACCTGCGCCCGCTCTCGGAGATCGCCGTCTACCCCCGCGCCCGCTGACTTTCAACCCTTCAACCGGAATCGGCCATGAGCGAAACCATCGACTGGATCACCGCCTCGGCGGACGCCGCCGCGGCGAAGGCGCGCCCGGAGCTCTCGCCGATCCTGCGCGCGCTGCCGCAGGGGCCGCTCGTCCTGGTCTCCGACGCGGCCGTGGCGCTCGGCGTCGATCCGGAGACGGTGCGCGCGTGGATCGACGAAGGCCTCGTCCGCGCGACTAACTTCGGCTCGAAGAAAAACAAGCCCTACTGGAAGCTCCACCGCGACAGCCTCGTCGCCTTCCTTTCCTCACGAACCGTCTGACACCACAAGATCGCAACCATGAACAAGTCATCGAAAACCCTTCTCCCTTCCACGATCCGCACCCTGCCCGAATCGCTCCGCACGTGCGCGGTCGGCGCGTGCGGCGCCGAGCGCGTCGACGAAGAAATCGGCGTCCGCGTCCTCCATGCCTGGCGCGACGCCCAGGCCGGCCTGTGCGCCATCGTCCAGTTCGGCGCGCTGCTCCTCGACGTCGAGGCCTGGCTGAAGAAGCGCGGCGGCATGCTTTGCCGGCAGGGCACCGGCCTCAAGTCCTGGCTGGCGGAGCACGCGCCGGAGGTGGACTACAAGACAGCGATGGGCTACAAGTACGCGGCGAGGGGGCTGCTCTCGCTCGCGGACAAGGCGCGGGACCGGCCGCTGCTGGAGCTGATGGGCGAGGAGCCGCTCACGGACGCGGAGAAGGAGGCCGCGCGCGAGCAGGTGCGGGAGGTGATCGCGACCTCGTCGCTGCGGCTGCTGAAGGCGGCGGCGAAGGCGGACGTCGAGAAGGCGGGCCCGAAGAAGGGCGGCACGAGCAAGGGCAAGCAAGTCGTGGCGGAGAGCGAGCGTGAAGCCGAGGCGGCCGAAGACCTCGCCGCGGCCGCGAACGACCTGGGCCGCTTCTGCTCGGACAAGCGGAAGCTTCGCCGCGCCGCGGCCGCCGATCTTGAGGCGTTCGAGGTTCTGCGGGGGCGCGTGGCGGACGCGCTCGGCTCGATGGATCTGGTGCTGGCGGAGGCGCGGCAGTAGCCATGCAGGGATCGGCTCTTGCGATTTGCGCCGGCGCGACCGGCGGCGCGTACACGGCGGATCTCGGGCTCCGGGCGAGGATGTCCCCGGCCGAGCGGATGCGCGCGGACCGGATCGAGACATTCGTGCGGGCGTTCGACGCGGCGCTTGACAAGGGGGCCTGCCTGTCGCGCCTGCGCGCCGAAAATCCCGATTTCCGCGGGCTTTCGCGGTCGAATCTGTACCGCTGGCTGGAGGCGTGGCGCTCGGACGGGCGCGACGCGCTGGCTCCGGCCGGTGCGCGCCGCCGCGTCGCCGCGGAGCGCGGGTCGCGGCTTCCGGCGGCGTTCGTCTCCTGGTGGCAGGGGCAGTGCGGGCTGCATCAGCGCGGCAAGGTCCTCTCCGTCTACAAGAGTCTCTTCACGGACCTCGCGACCGGCCGCGTCATACCCGGCTACGGGCGCGACTGGCGAGGCATCTACGCCCTCGAACATCCCGGCGACGCGGTGCCGGAGCGCTGCCCCTACGAACCAGGCAGGTCGGTGCCGAACGGCTGGAGCTACCGCAATCTCGTGCAACTCGCCCCGTCGAAGGCCGCCAAGGCCGCGGCGACCCGGGGGCTGCAGGCGGCGACGGAACTGCTGCCCAAGATTCCGCACACGCGCGTCGGGCTCCCGTTCGCCTCGGTGTTCTTCTTCGACGACGTGCAGCACGACTTCTACGTGACGGAGCGGGGCAAGACGACGCGGGACCGGCCGGTCGAACTCGCGATGATCGAAGGCGTCACCGCGCGCGTCGCCACGCGCGGGCTGCTGCGCGTCCAGCGCACGGATGACGGCAGCCGCCTCATGCTCCAGGGGCGGCACGCCGCGCTCATCTTCTGCGACGTGATCTGCCGCGTCGGCGTGAACGCCGGCGGCGTCACCTTCCTCGCGGAGCACGGCACGGCGCAAATCCGCCCCGAGTGGATCGCGGCGGTGAACCGTCTTGCCGAGAAGATGGGCCTGGGACCCGGCTTCGCGAAAGTCGCCCTCTCCAAAACCTTCGGCGCGCCGCTCGTGTCGGGCCTCTACGGCGAGCGGGCGAGCGGAAACCCGCGGTGGAAGGCGCCTCTCGAATCCATGTGGAACCTCGTCCACAACATGACCGCCACGCTCCCCGGCCAGATCGGCCACGGGCGCGGCACCGCTCCGGCCGACGACGCAGGGCGCGAGTCGGAATGGAAGAGGTTCGGGCCTCTGCTCTCCATGCTCCAAAAGGAGGCCCCGGAGGACTTCGCCGCCTATTCGATGGGATACATGAACTACTTCGAGGCCGAACGGTTCCTCGAGAAGGTGTACGGCCTGTTGGAGGAGCGGACCTTCCACGATCTGGCCGGGTGGTCGGAACTCGGGTTCACGCGCAAGGTGGCGATCCTGCCGGGCGGCGAACTCGACCTCGGAAAAATCGCCGCCGAGACTCCGGAGAAGCTGCCGGCGGCGAGGGAACTCGTCGAAACGCTCGGCGGGACGGTGCGGGAAGTGAACCTCTCGCCCCGCCAGGCCTGGGACAAATGCGCCGCCCGGACGAAACTCGTCCGCTTTCCGGTGTCGCTCGCGGCGGAAATCCTCTCGGACGTTCCCGGCGCATTCCGCGAGGCGGAGGTTTCCCAGGAGGGCACCTTCCGGGTGCGGGAGCTGGACGGCGCGCCGCGCACGTGGACCTTCAACGCGATCATCGAGGACGAATGCGGCGGCGCGCGGCATCAGCTCCCCGTCGGCTCCCGCTGGAAAGTCGTGTTTTCCCCCTTCGACCATTCCAGGCTCCTCGTGTGCTCTCCGGACGGCCGCTACGCCGGTGCGACCGACAAGCCGTATGAGGCCGTGCGCTACGCCGAATCGAAGGACACGGACGCCTTGAAGGGCAATCTCGCCCTGCTTTCGGAAGGGGCTAAATTCTTCCGCGGACAGCTCCGCGCCACGATTGCGGCGCAGAAGGAGCGTCGGCTTGCGGAAGTGGACGGAGCTACGGCGCTGCTGCTTGAGAAAGGCGCCGCCCTGATCGGGGCCGGAGAAACCGCGATTCATCAACGGCGCCTCGGCTCCGACGCGCCGGCCGACCTTTCCGAGATAACGTCCGCACCCGCGCCCGCGACACCCGATCCGGAGCCCCCCGGGACTCCGCTCGGGGGCGCGGGGGCGGAGCCCTTCGCCGACTTCGACGCGGCCGCCGCCGACTGCGACGAGACGGCCGACTTCCTCGCACTCATTTCCGCCCGGTAGGATCCGGACGGGCAACACAAGGAGAAAACCAAGCCATGCCAACCGCACCCGCAATCCCACAGAAAGTCGTGCCGCCCGAGAACCAGCCCACGCTGGGCAACGTCGGCGGAGCAAACAACTACATCGCCCTGGCCGGCGACGCCGTCCACAAGACGTGCGAGGCGCTGCTCGCCCGCGGCGCCGTCACCGAAGAGCAGGCCGAGCTGATCCGCTGGGCCTTCGCCTGGGCCAAGACCAACAGCCTCAGCCTCGCCGGCGCGGGGGACGCCTTCGGCCTCTCCCCGACGACCGTGCAGCGCGTCTTCACCGGCCAGTACGGCGCCGACTACGCCGGCCCGCTCGCCAAGATCGCCAACGCCAGGCGCCTCGTCGAGGCGCGCAGCACGCGCAAGGACGTGGGCTTCATCGAGACGAGTGTCTGGCGCAGGATCGACGCCGCCTGCACCTCCGCCCTCAACGACCAGATGCCCGTCTTCATCTACGGCCCCTCGCAGATCGGCAAGACGACGTGCCTCCTGGAGTTCGCGCGGCGCCACAACCACGGCACGAGCAAGTACGTCCGGATGCCGGCCGCCTGCACCTTCGCCTTCTTCGTCCAGAGCGTCGCGCGCGCGTGCTTCATCCCCACGAGCCGCCAGACGCGGATCAACGACATGCGAGAGCGCATCGCGCACGCGATCGACTCCAAGAACCTGCTCATCGTCGACGAGTTCCACCAGGCGCTCGTCACCGTCGGCCCTCTCGCCGCCACGCAGATCATGGAGTTCATCCGGGAGATCTACGACCGCACCGGCTGCGGCATCGTCCTGTCGGCGACCAACGTCGGCGAGACCGAGCTGGAGCGCGGCGAGCGCGCCGGCATCTACGACCAGCTGCGGCGGCGGGGCATGGTCAAGCTCGTCCTGCCCCCGAAGGCCGGCGCGGCCGACCTGAAGAAGATCGCGGCCAGCTTCGACCTGCCGCCGCCCGAAGGCCGGTATCTCGACGCCGTGCAGTCCATGCTCGCCCTCTCCGGCACCGGCATGTACATCAAGTACCTCCAGGCCGCCCACAGCCTCGCCTCGCGGCGCGGCAAGCCCCTCTCCTGGGAACACTTCGGCGCCGTCTGGGACGGCATGCGCAAGCTCGCCTCCGGAGCCCAGGACTGACCAACACCCACCAAGACCACAAGACCATGAGAAAGCGCATCAGCACCCCCGTCTCCACTATCGAGGACCGCGAAGGCCTCGAACACGCTCTCGGCCAGTACGCCAAGCTCGTCCTCGAAGCCGAAGCCCTCGAAGTCGAACTTGCCGAGAAGACGCGCGCCGCCCGCGAGGACTACGAGCGCCGTGCCGCCGTCCTCGCCAAGCAGACCAAGCGCCTCTTCGGCGACATCAAGGACTAC
>JAFUXX010000327.1 GCA_017476965.1 Kiritimatiellia bacterium
ATGCCGCGCCGCCGCCGAGCCGTGGTTGTCTCGCGGCTGCACGCCCGTGTACGTGACCGTCGGAAGCGAACCCGCGGGGTTTCTGATGCTCCGCGACGCGCCGCGGCCGGATTCCGCCGCCGCAGTGGCGGGAGTGCGGGCGTTTGGCGCGGAGCCCGTCCTGCTCACGGGCGACGGCGAAAGCGCGGCCCGCGACGTCGCGCGGAGCGTCGGAATCGCCGAGTGGAAGGCGTCGTGTCTGCCGGAGGACAAACTCCGCTGGGTCGAGGAATCGGAGCGCGCAGGCAAGCCGGTGTGCATGATCGGCGACGGCGTGAACGACGCGCCCGCGCTCAAAGCCGCGCGCGTTGGCATCGCGGTCGCCGACGCCGGGGCCGGTCTTGCCGTGGAAGCGGCGGACGTCGCGCTCGTCGGATCGGGTCTTTCCGAGCTGCCGTTTTTGCTCGACCTTTCGCGCCGGACGATGCGGACGATCGGGACGAACATCGCGTTTTCGCTGGCGCTGAATTTCGTGGCGGTCGCGCTCGCCGCCGCGGCGGTGCTGTCGCCGGCCGCGGGCGCGCTGGTCCACAACGCCGGCGCGCTTCTCGTGCTCGCCAACTCGGCCTCGCTTTCGGACCGGGTTTTCCGGCGGGCCGGGGCGGGGGAGCGCCGCGGCGTCAGTCGTGGCGCAGCGCGGTGATCGGATCGAGCTTCGAGGCTCGCAGCGCCGGGTAGATTCCGAATATCACGCCGACCGCGACGCTTATGCCGAGCGAGAGCGCGAGGCTCCAGGCCGTGACGACTGTCGGCATCTTGGCGAGCACCGTGACGAGCCACGGGACGAAGAGTCCGAACGCGAGGCCTATCACGCCGCCGACGGCGGAAAGCACGAGCGATTCGGCGAGGAACTGCATCACGATCTGCGAGCGGCGCGCGCCGATCGCGCGGCGTATCCCGATTTCGCGGGTGCGCTCCGTCACCGTCGCGAGCATGATGTTCATGATGCCGATGCCGCCCACGAGCAGGCTTATGCCGGCGATCGCGCCGAGGACGATGGAAAACGTCCGCCGCGTGGCGCGGGCCTGGCGCAGCAGCGCGAGCGGGACGGAGAGCCCCCAGTCGCTCCTGCGGTGCGAGGACGAAAGCAGGCGCTCGACGGCGGCCGCGGTCGCTTCGACGCGCTCCTCCGAATCCGTCTCGACGAGAATCTGGTGCAGCTGCACCTGTTCGCGGATGCGCGTTCCCTGCGAACGCTTCGCGAACACGTCGCCGTAGCGCTCGCGCGCCGCGGAGAGCGGGATGTAGGCGTCGGTCTGCGCGTCCGGCGTCTGCATCGCCTGCGAACCGCCTTCCTCGCTCTTGATCACGCCGACGACCCGCCAGGCGTTGCCGCCGAGCGTGAGCGTTTCGCCGACGGCGTGTTCGGTGGCGAGCAGGCGGCGCGCGCCCCATTCCGTGAGCACCGCGACGTTCGCGTGCGTCTTCACGTCGAGTTCGGAGAGGACGCGGCCGGCCACGACGTCGCGCTTCACGAGGTCGAACCAGTCCGCCGTGGTGCCCACGACGCGCAGGTCGAGCTCGCGGGAGCGGAGCCTGCCGCGCTTTTCGATCGTCTTGGCGGGCACGACGCGCGCGACGGACGGGATCGTCTCCTTGATGCGGCGGGCGTCCTCGTACGTGAGGCCGTACACGGAGAGAAACGCGTGGGAGGAGGAAGACTGGTCGTCCACCGGCTTGGCGGCGTTGACCATGATGTTGCGGCTGCCGAGCTTGCGTATCTGCGAAATGGCTTCCTCGCTCGCGCCTTCGCCGATGGCGAGCATCGCGATCACGCTGCCCACGCCGAAAACGACGCCGAGCATGGCGAGGAACGACCGCAGCTTGTGCAGCATCAGGTTCTTCGCCCCGAGCCGCAGGTCGCGGAGCGTCCGCATGGCCGAGCCGCGCATGCTAGAGCACCTCCTTCACCAGGCCGTCGCGCATGACCAGCCTGTGCTGGGCCCATGCCGCGATGTCGGGTTCGTGCGTGACCATGACGACGGTCTTTCCGCGTTCGTGCAGTTCGCCGAAAAGCCGCATGATTTCGATGCTCGTCGCGGTGTCCAGGTTGCCCGTGGGTTCGTCCGCGAGGACGAGGGCCGGGTCCGTGGCGAGCGCGCGGGCGATGGCG
>JAFUXX010000328.1 GCA_017476965.1 Kiritimatiellia bacterium
CTCGCGCGCGGAGACGCCGCGGGGGCGGACTCCGCGTTCCGCGCCGCCGCGGAGCGCTCCGGCTCGCAGGAACTTTCCGGCACGCGCATCCGCGCGTACGTCGGACTCGGCCGCGCGGCCCTCGCCGCGGGTTCGGAGGAGGAAGCGGCCCGCTACCTGCTCACCGTCTGCAGGCTATACCGCGACCCGGACACGCTGCCGCCCGTGCTTCTCGAAACAATCCGCCTGCTCGACGGACTCGGCCGCGCGGACGAAGCCGCGGAGCTGCGCTCCGTCCTGCTCTCGGACTACCCCGGCTCGGAAGAAGCCGCAACCGTTTCGGCCGCGGCGGCCGCTCCCGCCGCCTCGCGGTGACGGCACCAGGCGCCGCGCCGGCGGGCCTTCCGGCCAACCTCTGTTCGCCGCGCGAGGTCTCCGCGTTCCTCAAGGCGCGCGGACTGCGCCCCAGCAAGGCGCTCGGGCAGAATTTTCTCGTCGACCGCAACGTGCTCTCGATAATCGTACGCGCCGCGGACCTGCCGCCCGGCGCGCCGGTAGTGGAGGTCGGGGCCGGGCTCGGCGTGCTCACGGGAGCGCTGCTCGAAGCGGGCGCCCGCGTCGCGGCCGTCGAAAAGGATCCGCCGCTGCAGGACGTCCTCGCCGAGCGGTTCGCGGGCGAACCCGCGTTCACCCTCGTGCGCGGCGACGCGCTTAAGACGGACTGGAACGCCGTCGCGTCGCTCTTTCCAGGCGTGCCGGACGCGGCGTCGCGGTGGCGGCTCGTTTCAAACCTGCCGTACTCCGTCGGCTCGCGCGTGGTGGTGGACGCCGCCCTCGCGGACAATCCGCCCGAGCGCATGACGCTGCTGCTGCAGAAGGAAGTCTGCGCCCGGTTCGCCGCGCCGGAAGGCTCGCCGGAGCGCGGGGCGGCGTCGGTCTGGCTGCAGCGCCTCTACGACGTGGCGACGGTGCGCGACGTGCCGGGCTCGTGCTTCGTGCCGAGGCCGGAAGTCGTGTCGTCCGTGCTCGTCCTCTCGCGCCACGGCCGCCATCCGCTAGACCCGGCCGCGGACGCCGTCTTCCGGGCGCTCTCAAAAGCGGCCTTCCTGCACCGCCGCAAGCAGCTCGCCGCGTCGCTGCGCGACGCGGGGCCGCTGTCGCGTCCGCCGGACTTCGTGCGCGAAGCGTTGCGCGGAGCGGGCGCGCCGGAAACGGCCCGCCCTGGCGAACTGTCCGTCGCCCAGTGGATCGCGTTTTCGGCGCGCTGGCGCTAGCCCCGCCGGGACGGTAAGCGCGCGGGGCCGCCGGGAGCGGGCCGCTAGAACGTGGCCTGTTCGCCGGCGGCGAAAATCACCTGGCCGGACTGTGCGTCCGCGATCGCGAACGACTCCGCCTGGCGCAGCGGCTCGCTCTTGAACGAAAGGCGCGCGCCGTACCCGCTCTGGATTTCGCGGATCACCGCGCCGTCCTCGTTGCGGATGCGCTCCAGCACCGAGGGGTGGACGCAGATCTGCAGGTCCACTTCCTTCTTCTCCTGCACGAGCAGCGTCGTGAGCGAGCGGAGGCGGCGCTGGATGTCCGCCGAAAGCTGGAGCGGGGACTTCACGACGCCGTGGCCGCGGCAGTACGGGCAGGCCTGGCGCGTCTGCGAGAGGAGCGAGCGCTCGAAGCGCTGGCGCGTCATTTCGAGGAGCCCGAGTTCGGAAATCGGCGTGATGTTCGTGCGGGCCTTGTCGCGGCGGCAGGCGTTGCGGAGCGCGCGGTAGACCTGCTGCTGGTGCTTGCGGCTCTTCATGTCGATGAGGTCGAGCACCACGAGGCCGCCGATGTTGCGGATGCGCAGCTGGCGCGCCACTTCCTCCACCGCTTCGAGGTTCACTTCGAGGATCGCGTCCTCCTGCGAACCCTTGCCCTTGTGGCGCCCGGTGTTCACGTCAACCGCGATCAGCGCCTCGGTTTCGTCGATCACCAGATAGCCGCCGCTCTTGAGCGGGACCTTGCGGCGGAACGCCTCTTCGAGCTGCGTTTCCACGCCGTAGTGGTCGAAAATCGGGTAGTTGCCGTCGTAGCGCTGCACGAGGTTGCGGGCGTGGCGCGAAATGCGGGAGCATTCCTTGCGCAGGCGCTCGTACACGACGGGGTCGTCCACCACGATGCGGTCCACGTCCTCCGTCATCCAGTCGCGCACGACGCGCATCACCAGGTCCGGCTCCTCGTACACGCAGGCCGGGGCAGGCAGGTCCTGGATGTTGCGCTTCATGTCCGCGTACGCGTTCACGAGGACGCGCAGGTCGCGCACGAACCCGGTGTGGGAAACGCCCTGGCCCGCGGTGCGGACGATGAGGCCGCAGTCCTTCGGGATGAACTTCTGCAGCTTGTCGAGAATCTTCTTGAGGCGCTTGCGCTCCTCCGCGTCGCCGATCTTGCGGGACACGCCCCGGAGCGTGCCGCCGGGCATGAGCACGAGGTAGCGGCCGGGGATGGAGAGCGACGCCGTGATGCGCGGCCCCTTGGTGCCGATCGGCCCCTTGGAAACCTGCACCGTCACCACGGAACCCGCTGGGAAGCGCTTGGCTATCTCCTCGTTCGAGAGGCGCTTCGGCACGGCCTTCTTCCGGCGGCCGCCGTCGCCGCCGCGGCCGCGCGGAGAATCTTCCTCGTCCTCGCCGGAAGAGTCGCCGGAGCCGTCGTCGTCGTCGAGCAGCGAGTCCTCGTCCGGGTTCATGTCCCAGTAGTGGAGGAAGGCGTTCTTCTTCATCCCGATGTGGACGAACGCCGCCTGCAGGTCGTCCTGCAGGTTCTGGATGCGGCCGCGGAAGATCGAGCCCACGAGGCGGTCGTCGCCGGGATGCTCGATCTGGTAGTCTTCGAGACGGCCGTTCTCGAGAACCGCGACGCGGGTTTCCAGCTTCCCGGCGTTGATCACGATTTCGCGGTTGAGGTGGCTCGTCACGCGCGTGACCCACTTGAATTTGAGAAAGTTTTTGCCGAACATTTGGGAAAATGCGAAGAGGGGAGCCGCGCGAAACGCGGCAGAAAAAGGGAATGTCCGGGCCGCGAACCGGCCCGGCGCACAAAGAGAGCGGGCGAATTATACCCCAATTCCCCGCACGATGGAAGCGCCCGCGCGAAGAAATTTCGCGCGGGCGCCGCAACGGCCGCCGGAGCGGGGACTACAGGCCGAACCATATCCCGGCGCGCGGCCGGTGCCAGTGGCGCGGCGGCGGGGGCGGTGCCAGGATCACGTGCGGCGCGGGCGGAGGCACGGGCTGGTACACGACCGTGGTCGTCACCGGCTGCTGCACCACCACCGGAGCCGGGGCCGGCTGCAC
>JAFUXX010000032.1 GCA_017476965.1 Kiritimatiellia bacterium
ATCCGGAAAAAAGTCTCCCCCTTTTTTTTGTTCCGGCTAAAAACAATTTTCGCCAGTGTTTGTCGGGCGAAAATGAAAATCCGGGAGAATTTATCCCGGATTTTCCGGGATAAGGGTGGCCGTTTTCGGGGCTTTCGATGTTCGATCGGCGGCATCGAAAGCCCGGTGCGCGGGACGGTTGAAAGGCTACAGCATGGGCGGGCCGACGATGTCGCGGACGGCGGTCGCCATCGACACGAACGGCCCCTCGACGAAATTCATGACCGGAATCTGGTTGGATGGCGGATTGTCGAAGGACAGCGGCGGAACGCTGACCCACTCGAACGGACTGTTCCGCTTTTCCGACCAGTGCGGCGGCGGCGACATGGACTGCTGGCGGAAACTCAAACTGCAATGGATCCGGAAAGAATGAACACGCCTCGGATTCCGCCCCCCTGCATTTTCCACTGTTTTTCCACTGTTTTTCCGCCCGGATGTGATATCCTTGGCCGCGAAGGGACGGAAACGCGCCCGGAAAACAAGCCAACAGTCACCCCTCGAACAAAAGGAAGCCTCCATGCAACGACAACCTCCGACACCGCGTTTGCGGCAAGCCGTTGCCATGCGGGTGTCGGGGTTTCTTTCCGCTTTCTGCCTTTCGCTTTCCGCTTTCGCGCGGGCGGGCGGGCCGCCCGCCGCGCCGGACGGTCCGATGGCGATGGCGGCGGCGCTGGAGCGCATGATCGTGCACGGGGAGGGGATGATCCTGCCGGACGAGGACGTCGTGGTGATGCTCAAGGCCGGTTCGGTGGCGCTGGACGAGGGCGTCTGGCCGGACGAATTTCTGGCGCGGGCGGGCGAAACGGTCGCGGTGGCGGTTTCGCCGGACACGGGGGAATACGAGTTTTTCGACGAAGCGGGCGAACCGTTTTTCACGATCGTCCCGGCCCTTCCGACGACGGAAAACTGGGTCGCGCCGTTCCGCCGCGCGACGGATGCGCCCGCCCCGACCGACCCGCTCCTGCACCCTTCCCGCGTCGTGATGCTCTGGAAACTGGCGTACAAGGCCGATTTTCCAGCCGCAAAGAACGCAAATTTTTCAGCCGCAAAGAACGCAAAGAACACAAAAGAATCCTTTGAGACCTTTGCGTCCTTTGCGGCCCAAACCCCCTTTGCGTCCTTTGCGGCGACCAACCTTCAGTTCGCGTCGATTTCGCTTTCCTCCGTCTCCAACGCGATCGTCTTTTCCGCCGTCTGGCCGCTCGCTTCGCCGTTGCCCGAGGACACCCTCGACCTCTACGAAAAGGACGACCTGCGCGCCCCCTTCTGGCATCGCGTCGCCTCTTTCCCGGCCACGAACCCGCCCGCGTTCTTCACGCTGCCGTGGCCCGCGCTCGCCGACGAACCCGTGCGCCACGTCCACGACGAAACCTGCACCGCCACCACCAACCTCGTCGTCTCGCCGCTCGACGGCGTGACGCCCTACACGAACGTCATCTGGTCGTGCCTCTCGCCGGGCCTTCGCCGCTCCTCCGTCCCCGCCGCCTTCTTCCGCCTCGGCACCCGCGCCGACCTCGACGCCGACGGCCTCCCCGACGCCTACGAAATCCTCTCCCTCGGCGGCACCGGCGTTTGCGACTCCGCCGCCGCGTTCACGCCGTCCGGCTTCTCCGTCGAAGCCGCGTGGCTTTCCGCGGATGCCGCTCGTCAGGCGGCTCGCTGGGACGACTCCGCCCCGCCGTCGTTCTCGACCACCAACGAAATCGCGCTCTTCGCCCCCTTCGCCCTGTCCGGCGCGACGAATCCCGTCGTGTATTCCCGCTCCTTCGCGATCGACCGCTCGTTCGGATGGAACCAGTTTTTCCTCCGCCCCTCCGCACCCGGCGAAGCGCCGCTCTCCTCCGGCGCGGAGTTCCGCTGGGCCGACGACCTCGGCGCCACGGGCGCGGTGTCCGCCGCCGAAGTCTCCGTCGCCCCCGTCCGTCTCGCGCTTTCCACGAACGCCGCGCACGTGGCCGTTTCGCTCGTCGCGCCGTCCGGCGCTGCCGCGCTGCACGACACGTTTTCGCTCCTGCGCTGGGCACCGTCGCTTTCCGTCGGCGCGCCGTCCGCAACGCTCGACGACGGCGCCTCCCTCTTTGCCACCACCCCCGACGGCAGCCCGTCCTTCTACGTGGACCGCACCTCGCGCCCCGCCACGCTCGCGCCACCGCCGCAAGACGAACTCGACGCGCTGCCCGTGGACTTCCCCGCGGATTCCGAATTCGAGCGCTACCACGTGGACGGCGGCATGTATTCCATGACGTTCCTCTCCGGCGCACCCGCCGGCGTGTACGAAGTCGCGCCGTACATGCCGATCCGGACGTTCCCGGCAAGCGTCCTGCGCGCAGCGGGGAGGGCGCGCTCTCCGAGCGCGCCGCCCGCCCCGACGCCCGGCGGCTACTTCGCCATCGTCGATCCGGACGCGTACTGGTTCCCGAACCACCACTTTTCGTCCCGCACCCTAGGCGGCGGCTACGACCTCCGCAACGCTTGGCCGCTCGACGCCGCCTGTCTGCGCGACTCCTTCGATTGCGGAGCCGACGGCACGTGCCTCGACCCATGCCGCATCGAAACCTCCCTCGGCATCGAAAACGCATCCGGCGTCGACGACGCCACGCTCGACGCCCTCGCCGCCGCGTTCGACTGGAGTTTCGGCTCCGGCGCCAACCCGACGCCCGTCACGCTCCGGCTCGGCGGCTCCACCGTCTGGGAAGGCTCCGCGCTGCACGCCACGGACGACCTCGATTCGGAAAGCGACCTTTCGCGCGTCCTCGACGACGACGACGCCTGCGGCCCGTGCGGCGGCGGCTGCGACGGCGGCGATTGCGACGCCCTCGAAGGCGACGCTTTCGGCTCCTTCGCGTTCCGCATCCCGCTGGGCGTGCCGCGCCGCGGCCAGGTTTCGGGCTTCGCGTACTTCTCGCTGGACCGCCCCGCCGACCTCGACCCCTCGCTTTTCGCCGTCACGACCCGCACCGACTCCGCCGTGTCCGACGTCACCGCCACCGCATCCGGCAGCAGCGAAGTCCGCACCATCGTTTGCGCCGACCCGCGCGGGCGCTCTCTCGAAATCCGTCCCTTCGAAACGAACGGCTGCGCCGGCGTGTCCGTCGCGGTCCGCGAGACATCGACCGGCTCGCCGCTGCACACGTGGCTTCTCTGCCGCGAAAGCGCCTCGACGATCCGCGCCACGATGCTCACGCCATCCGGCATCCCGCGCCGCGACGCGCGCTGGACGTGGACGGGCGGCGAAGACTGGACGCGCACCGATCTTTCCGACAATTCCTCCGAAACGCTCGTCCGCACCGGATCCTTCGACGACCCCGACGCGCCGGAAATCGTCGAAGAGCGCACGATCCGGGACGACCGCGGAACGGTCCTGTCGCGCGTCCGCACCACCACGCGCCGCATCGGCGAAGGCAAGTCCGCCGTCCCGCGCGAAGTCCTGCGCGAAGAAGAGACCGTGGACGATGAATGGAAAACGCGCGAAGCGGAATACTGGGACGACGGCGGCGCGACGCTGCGCCACGGCCGCGTCCGGTTCGTCTGCGGCACCGACACGGCGTGGTCGTGGACCGACTACGACGAGCTCGGCCGCCTCGTCGTGCGCATCGACCAGCGCGACGGCTCCGCCCACGGGGGCTTGCGCTACTGGACCGGCCCGTACGACCCGGAAAGCGGCGTCCCGTGCGACGATTGCTTCGTCACCGTCTACGACTACACGCCGCTTGCCGGCGACGCGGCCGACGCGCGCGACGGCGGCGTCCCGCGCACCGTTTCGCGGTATGTCGGCTCCGGCGCCGCGCCGACCCTGATTTCGCGCTCGTGGACGACCGTCACGCGCTCCGTTGCAGCGCTTG
>JAFUXX010000329.1 GCA_017476965.1 Kiritimatiellia bacterium
CGAGGCCGAACGGCGCGCCGCGGAGGAGCGCAGCGCCGCCGAGGGCCGCCGCCGCGAACGCGAGGAAGCGGACCGCGCCGCCGCGGCCGAAGCGTCCCGCAAGGAGCGCGAAGAGCTGCTCAAGGTCGCCAACCTCCAGTTCGAAAGGGCGTCCCGCCTGCAGCTCGAAGAGCAGCGCGCCGGGATGCAGCGCGCCAACGGCGAATCGCTCAAGGCGGCGCTCGATCCGCTCATGCGCGAGCTTGACGTCTTCCGCAAGGCTTTCGCGGACAACCGCGACGAGCAGATCCGCAACAAGGCTTCGTTCGAGAGGACCGTCGAGTCTCTCGAATCAAAGGTGACGGGACTCGGCCGCAGCGCCGAATCGCTCTCCAAGGCCCTGCGCAGCGAATCCAAGATGCAGGGCAACTGGGGCGAAACCGTCCTCGGCAACATCCTCGAAGAGTCCGGCCTGCGCCGCGGACACGATTTCGAGGTGCAGGCCGCCACGCGCGACGAATCTGGAAACGAGCTCATCCCCGACGTCGTGGTGCACCTTCCCGGAAACGGCAGGATCGTGGTCGATTCCAAGGTGTCGCTCACGGCCTGGGCGGCGGCCGCGGACGCGCAGGACCCCGCGGCCCGCGCCCGCTGCATCGCGCAGCACGTGGAGTCGCTGCGCCGGCACGTGACGGAGCTCGCCGACAAGAACTACGGCGGCAGGATCAAGGGCGTGCCGGGCTGGGTGATGATGTTCGTCCCCAACGAGGGCGGCTACCTCGCCGCGCTCGAAGCCAATCCCAAGCTGCTCGACGAAGCGTACAGGCGGCACGTCCTCGTGGTATGTCCTTCCACGCTGCTGCTTTCGCTGCACATCGTCAAAAACCTGTGGAACGGCGCGGAGCTCGACGAGCGCGCCCGCCGCATCCAGGACGCCGCCGCGAAGATCTACGAAAAGTTTTCCGGTTTCGCCGCCAATTTCCTCGGAATCGAAGCGCACCTCGAAAAAGCAGCCGAAGCGTGGAATGAAGCCCACGGCCAGTTGCTGGAAGGCAAGGGCAACATATTGCGGCAGCTCGAAAACTTCAAGAAATTCGGCGTCGTCACGACCAAGAAGATTCCCGGCGCCCTGCTCCCCCCGGACGACCCGTCCGACGGCCCCGAGCTCCCCGCCGCAATCTCCCCGCCGCAATCCCCCGACGCCTGAAGGGCGGCGGGGGTTAGACGGGCTTGCGGCGGCCGGTGCGCTCGAGGAAGGACGAACAGGCGAGAAGCCAGTCGGTCTGCATGAGGTCGTAGCCGATGTCGGCGAGCCAGCCCCAGGAGCCTTCCGGGTCGCCGCCGGCGGTGGCCATGTCGTCGCTGCGGCCGGCTACGAGCTGCGTCTTGTAATCGTAGATTATCGCGTTTGCCCAGACGACCTGGCCGGCCTTGTGCTGGCGGGCAATCCATTCGCGCGAGGCGAACGGCGACTCCAGGCTGTCGAAGAGCGCTTCGACGCCCACGTGGCGCAGCTTGCGGCGGCGCACGGAGCGGAGCTGCGCTTCGTCGCGGACGATAGCGAGAAACGGCATGTCGGCGGCGTGCTCTTCGAGTATCGAGAGCACGGCGGGGTTGGCTCCGGTCTTCACGACGCACTGGTCGGCCATGCCGTGGTCGCGGATGGCGGCGGCGATTTCGGCCGGGTAGTCCCAGAACTTGTCGATGTTCAGGTAGCAGCGGCCCTTGTAGCGCTCGAGGACTTCGTCGAACGTGCAGAGCCCGAACTGGGTCGGCGCTTCGTCGATGTTCATGTAGCGGAGCTTCTTCACGAAACTCCAAGGCTGCCCTTCGATGTGGCCGTTCCAGCCGAGCATGGCGCGCTCCATGCCAGGGTGGAAGATGACGAGCTTGCCGTCGGCGGTGCGATTGAGATCGACCTCGAGCATGTCGGCGCCCTGCGCGAGGGCGGTGTCGTATGCGGCAATGGTGTTGGGCGGGACGTTGCCGCCCCAGACGCCGCGGTGGGCGACAAGGAGGACGCCGCGCGCGGCGGAGTCGCTGCGCAAATCGAAGGAATTGGTTTTCATCGGAATGTCAGGGTGCCGTCGGCGGCGATTGAGACCGGGCGGCGGAAGTCGAGAAGCCGCGAGTCGTGCGTGTGGCCGTAGGGGAAGCCGGAGAACACGGGGCAGGGGAGCGTGGCGGCGAACGGAGGGATGAAGGCGTCGATTTCGGCGCGGGCCGCGCCCTTGTGGCGGAAGTCGCAGAACACCACCGCGGCGGCGCCGGAGAAGGCGCCGGCATCGCGGAGCTCTTCGAGCCAGCGACGGATGTCGCCGGGCGCGTACCTCGCCGTGCACTCGAGGAAGACGACGCGGCCATCGGCGGGCGGAAGAAGGCCCATGCCGAGGAGCCGGTGGAGGCGCTCGATGTGGCCGCCCATGGGGAGGCCGGAGACGCCGCCGCCTGCGGCGGCGGAGCCGGAAGATCCGCCGGATGGTACCGGCGGTGCAACACTCGCAGGGGTGGCGGGGGAGGGGGCGCCGCTGCCGGGGACGTGGATGGGGGTGGTTTTTACGGGGGGAAGGGGGGTGCCGGAGAGGGCCGCGTCGAACCAGGACTGGGCCGCCGGGGTGAGGGTGCCGGCGTAGGAGAGCATCGGGCCGGAGAGCGGGTGGCCCACTCCCTTCGCGAGCATGGCGTTCAGGAGGATCGTGAGGTCGCTGAAGCCGACGACCGGCAAGTCGGGACGCGCGGAAAGCGCGTCCCAGTCGATGAGGGGAATCACGTCGACCGCGCCTTGGCCGCCGCGCGAGAAGAGCAGGAGGTCGATCTCCGGATCGAGCCAGAACTCTTCGAGTATTTTCGCGCGGTCGGCGGCGGGGGCGACATCAGGACCGGCGACGTTGGACGCGACCTTGACCGCGTAGCCGGCCTGGGCGAGTGTGTTGGTGCCGAGGTCGAGCTGGTCGTGCGGGATGATCGACGAAATCGAGACGATGCCGATTGTCATGAGGCTGCTTGTCATTGCCCGAGCACGGTGTAGGAAGACGACGGGCCGTTGTTGCCGTCGGGATCGGGCGGCAGGTACTTGATCAGCGCGCCCATGGGGATGGCGGGGGTGAAGGTCTCGCCGGGTGCGAGCGCGAAGGGATCGCCTTCCATGCAGCGGACGTCGGGGTGCTGCGCGGTTTCGCCTTCGTTGCGCCAGAGCGTGGCCTTGATGATGCCGCTGTCGTGCGACGAAACTCCCCAGCGGGAGCCGTCGGAGAGGAACCAGAAGCCTTCGACCGGACCCTTCCAGAGATTGGGCACGGAGCGGGCGCCTTCGGGATCGCGCTGGACGGCAAAGGGCCGCATGAACAGGCAGCGGACGTCGATCGGCTCGGTGCCGGTGTTTTCGAGGGAGACGATTTCCGCGAGGATGTCGGCGCTGCCGGGCGCAAGGGAGATGCGGTGCGTAAAGGCGAAGCCGAGCGCGGCGGGGGCGGTGCCGCCTGCGATTCCCTTGCGGCCCGCTCCTTCGGCGCGGATCGTGGCGGTGACGATGCCGGTCGATTCGTCGCGCGCGAAAGAAACGTCGGTGACGCGCGAAACGTCGACCCAGTAGGGGATGTTGTCGGTGGCGCCTTGCAGGAGCGCGCCCCAGCGGCCGATCGGGGCCGCGCCGTTGTAGGCGATTTCGTCGACCATGTACTTGCCGCCGACGCGCCCGGAAAGGCGGACGAAAGAGTTGGAGAGGGCCCAGGCGGAGCCGCCGGCGGGGGAGCCGCCGGATGGTACCGGCGGTGCAAAACTCGCGGGGGCGGGGGAGACGCCGCCGGATGGTACCGGCGGTGCAACACTCGCCGCGGCGGCGAAGAAGCGGTCGCGCTCGGTGACGACCGCTTCTTCGGGGGCGGGGCGCTCTTGTGGGGGCGGGGCGCCGTGCCAGCGCACCGCGTCGCCCTGGACGCGCGCGAACATTTCGGTGAGGCCCTTGTAGGGCACGCCTTCCTCGTTCACGAGGCCGTAGTTGGTGTTTTCGGGGAAATACTTGCTGATGCCTTCCGGAGGTTGGTCGAGCCAGCGGAAATAGGAGTAGCCCACGAAGAACGGCAGCGAAAGGAGAGTCTTCACGTAAAGCTCCGTGGCCTGGACGCGCTCGGCCTGCGTGTAGAAGCGCTGGCCGGCGCCGTAGGTGCAGGGGCGGCCGGTGTCGAGCGCCGGGAAGCTCCACTCGGTCTGGAAGAGCGGACGCTTCGCGATTTCGTAGGCTTCGCGGTAAAGGTCGAGGACGCGGACATGGTCGGCCTTCGAGGCGAAAACCACGTTGCGGTCGAGATCGGCCCACGGGTAGTGGTTCATGGAGACTATGTCGCAGTACTTGCCGGCGATTTCGAGAACGACCGGATCCACGCCCTTCGGCCCGCCCGCGAAACGGCAGCCGAGCACCATGTGGTTTGGATCGGCGCGGCGGATGGCCGCCGTCGTGACGGCGAAGTAGCGGTCGGCGACGATGCGCAGGAAATCCCGCTTGATTTCGGTGGTGGGCTTGCGTCCCGCGAGAAACTCGACTAGCGCCTTTTTGGCCGGATGCGAATCGGGCTTTTTCATGACAAGGTCGAAGATGCCGCCGGCCTTGTTCTCGTGGATTTCGCCCCACCAGGCGAGTTCGTTGTCGATGAAGTAGCCGAGGAGCCAAGGGTCGTCCTTGCCCGCGGCGCAGCGCTGGCGCGCCCACCAGTCGCAAGCCGCTTCGAAATCCGGGTGGAAGACGTTCGGGAAGGCGGTGCAGGGGGCGCGCTTGTACTCGGCGATGCGCAAGTCGGGATCGGCAGTGCCGGCGCAGAGGCGGTGCGAGAAGTAGAGGCGGTCCGCGGCGTTGGCGTGGGCGAGATTGCGGTAGCAGAGGCTCTCGTCGCCGCCGCAGGGAAGGCACGTGAAACCCCAGTCGCCGAGACGCTCCGCTGTCTCGGCGGCCCACGCTTCGGTGGAGGCGTAGTGTTCCTTGACGAAACGGCCGTATGGCGCGTAGCCGCGCTTCTGGCTGAAGGAGCCGCGCGGGTTGCACCAGTCGGTGCCGGCGAGGATCACCCCGCGGCCGACGGGGTCGACCGCCCACTCGACGCCGTCGATCGTTTCGACGTGGAAAAAGCCCGTCGCCGAGCCGCGGACGCCGGTTTCGGGGCCGACGGGGCGGTACTCGGGGAACGTGCGCCAGCAATCGGGCACTTCTTCCCCGACCGAGAGTCCGACGATTTCCGCGCGGCCGCGGAGGTCGCCCGTGGCGGAAAGCGCGGGCCGCGCGGCGAAGGGCGCGGCGCCGGGGGATTTTTCGACGCGGATGCGGCGGATCAAATCGCCGGTTTCGGCGTCGCGGATCGTGCCTTCGACCGCTTCGGCGGTGACGGCGAGAGCCATGTCGTAGGCGCGGCCCCACTGCCAGCGGCCCTTGCCCTCGTTCGCCGTGCATTCGAAGCCCGCGGGGACGTCGGTCCATTCGCCGCCGTTCTGGCACTTCATTTCGCAGAAGAGGGCGTTTTTCATGGACTCCGGACGCTTGCCGAGGGAAAGCTTCCAGTGGTGGTCGAGGTCGTCGAATGCGGCGACGCCGATCGTCGCGTACTCCGGGCACTCGGTGGAGACCGGGGTGACGCGCGCCTCGATGGAGAGCTCGCGGCCCTTGGAGCAGGGAGCGAGCGCGAAACCGCTGCCGACCGATTCCATCGCTGCGCCGTTTTCGCGCCAGGCGACGGGATCGCAGTCCCACGGAGCGGAGGCGGCAGTGTCGCCGACGGCGACCGCGACGGAGGAGAGAAGGGCGAACGCCGAAGAAGCAAGCGATTTGGGAATCATGGGCATGTTTTTCGAGGTGGTTTGCGTCGTGCGCGGGGAAGCCGCAAGACGCGGGTGGTCAGAGCGGGCCGCCGGCGGCCTTCACGGCGTTGGCCATGAGCATGGCGATCGTCATGGGGCCGACACCGCCGGGGACGGGGGTGATCATGGAAGCGACGGGCGCGACGGCGTCGAAATCGACGTCGCCGACGAGGCGGTAGCCGCGCTTCTTCGTGGCGTCGGGGACGCGGTTCACGCCGACGTCTACCACGACCGCGCCGGGCTTCACCATGCCGGCGCCGACGGTTCCGGGGCGGCCGGCCGCCACCACGAGAATGTCCGCCTGGCGCGTGAAAGCGCAGAGATCGGGCGTGGCGGTGTGGCAGAGCGTGACGGTCGCGTTGCCGCCGCGGCCCTTGCGCGCGAGGAGCGCGGCGACGGGCTTGCCGACGATGTTGCTGCGGCCGACGACCACGACGTGCTTGCCGGCGGGATCGACGCCGCTGCGCATGAGCAGCTCGACGATGCCGGCGGGCGTGCACGGCACGAAACCGGGCAGGCCGATGACGAGATTGCCGAGAGAGACCGGGTGGAAGCCGTCGACGTCCTTTTCCGGCGGGATGGCTCGGATCACGGCCTGCTCGTCGATCCCGCGGGGCAGGGGAAGCTGCACGAGGATGCCGTCCACCGACGGATCGGCGCCGAGGCGGCGCACGGCGGAGAGAATCTCCTCCTGCGACGACTCGGCCGGCATCCTGACAGGGATCGAGCGGATGCCGCATTCGGCGCAGGCGCGCTCCTTGGCCGTCACGTACGAAACGGAGGCCGGGTTTTCGCCGACGAGGACGACGGCAAGGCCGGGAGCGGAGCCGCGGGCGGCGGCGACCGCGGCCGCGGCGCGGGCCGCTTCCTCGCGGATGGAGGCGGCAACGGACTTTCCGTCGATGATCTTCATTTGCGGCTCTGGAGGCGTTGGGGTTTGGCCGGGAAGCGCGGATCGTTGGTGACGCGGAGCCCGAGGCGGCGGAGGCCTTCGGCGTCCGACGCGCTCGTGAGGTGCGTCATGTGCATTTCGCAGCCGTGCAGCGCGGGCAGCTTTTCGAGGGCGAGCGCGGCGACGCTGTTCATGTTCGCCGAAATGGCGAGGGCGATGAGCAGCTCCTCGACGTTGAGGTTGGAGCTGCGGCGGCCGAGCAGGCCGGCCTTCATTTCCGTAACGGAGCGCACGACGGCGGCCGGGAGCAGGTCGAGCGAATCCGGGATGCCGGCGAGCTTTTTCACCGCGTTGAGGATTGCGGCCGAACCGCTGCGCAGCAGGCGCGAATTGCGGCCGGTGACGATGGAGCCGTCCGGCAGCGCTATCGCCGCCGCGCAGCAGGAGCCGCCGAAGCCGCGGCCCTC
>JAFUXX010000330.1 GCA_017476965.1 Kiritimatiellia bacterium
AAGGTTGCGCGGGGCGGCTTTCGCGTCCTCGCGCGCTTTCCACGCGCGCACTCTCGCGGCGGCGCGTTCGGTGAAGGTGGGCGCGCCCACGAGCTCGTCCGGGAGGCGCTCGCGCTCGCCGGAAATGACGTCTACCGCGGTGCGCGGCACGGCGGCTTCGCCGATCTGCGCGCCCAGCAGGACGGGGGCGGCGACGACGGAGCGGATGGCGCGCTCGCCGGCTTTCACGGGCCGGTCGAGTACGCCGCGGATGTTGTCGATGCCCTCGCGCACTCCTTCCGCGGCGGCGCCGAGGGCCGAGACGGGTTTCTCCGGCTCTCCGGCTTTGCTCGCGACGTAGGCGCGGAGGTAGCGGTGCGCGACTTTCACCTTTTCGCCGCCGTCGTCGAAGACGTAGAGCCGTTCGGCGTCGGGGTTCGCCTTGCGGAACGCGGCGTAGTCGCTCCTCGCGACGATCACTTCCTCGCCGCCGCCCAGGTCGTAAAGCCCGACTTGCTGCGCGCCGGGATTGGCGCGGAGGAAATTCCAGCGCTCGTCATGCGGCACTTCGACGGTTTCGCCGCCGCGGTCGTAGAGGAAAACCTGTGTCTTGTCTACCCTGGCCATTGCCCGCTGCTCCTTGTCACTCTGCCGGGGGAGTCCAGTAGCGCGCGCCCGCCACGACCGATTGCGCCGCCGCGGGTTGCGCCGCCGCCGCGGGTGCGGCGGCTTTCTTCTGCGCTTCGAGTGCGGCCCGCTGCTTTTCGAGCGCGGCGATCTCCGCCCTGTTCATCCGCGCGCCGCTGTGGTAGGCGGCTTCCAGAAGCTTGTCGACACGGGCGATCTCCTGGTCTATGTCGTTCGGGGTGGCGTCGTGCAGGACGTTCCCGTTTTCGTCGAGGAGTTTGCCGTTCACGACGTAGCGCTTCGGCTGGGCGGCGGTCGGGGTGCCGACGACTTCGCCGGTCTGCTTGTTGATCGCGGTGCCGTTGCCGCCGGGGGTCCACGGGTTGCCGCTGGCGATTTCCTTCTCGGCGTCGGCGCGGACGTTGGCCGTTTCGACGCGTGCGCGGCCGCGCGCTTCTTCGGCGGCGACGCGGCCCTCGTTCGCGAGCTGCTGCACGTTGGAGCGCCATTCGCCTTGTGCGGCTTGCACGGCGCTCCGGCTTTCGTAGCCGGGGTTCGGGTGGTACGCGCCGGACGCGTCCCGCCAGCCGGTCGCGGTTTCGGGTATGAGGGTGACGCCCTGGTTCTGCAGGGCCAATGCCGCCTGCGCGGCCTGGAATTCGCGCTCTTCGCGGCGGCGGTCGTCGGCAAGTTCGGCGAAGTAGAGCTGGCGGTACCAGTCGCGCTCCGTGGGGGAGAGGTCCATGCGGCCGGCCATCTGCTTGTTGGTGTATGGCAGGCGCGGAGGGCGGTTGCGCTGGCCGAAGGGGTCGTCCGGGTCGATCCCCTGCGCGCGCATTGCGAGGCGGCGGCGGCCTTCCTGCTGCGCGGCGCCGAAGCTCATGCCCATGCCGGTCCCGAAGGGCCGCGCGCGGTAGCTCGGCGGCGGCGGCACGTACGGCTTCTCCGGGTCGCCCGCGTAGGCGTAGCCGCCGTCGTAGTCGAGCCACACCGGCCGGTCGGTCGGGAGTTTCCAGGCATCGAACAAGGCCGGCACCGTGTAATTGGTCTGCCGGACATAGCCGCGGTTCGCGTATGTCGGCATGTTCGGATCGAGGCCCGCCAGGCGCGACAGCTCTTCGTGGGTGGGGCCTTTGGGCTTGGCGAAAGGGTCGTCAGGATCGGGGTCGGGCTCGGGTTGCCACGGGTCGGGCGGGTTGGCCCGGTTCCAGGCTTCGCGCGCGACGTCGAGCAGGGATTCCCGCTCCCGCCACGGCATGAAAGGCGTTTTGTTCCAGGTTTCGGGCCGGTTGTCTACGGCGTTTTTGTCGGGATCGAAGAGGGTCTGGGGCATGGCTGGGGGTGGGCTGGTGGTGGAGGAGGAAGGGGCTAGAACGTGGAGGAGTCGGGCACGAGGTGGTCAAGGTCGAGCGCGAGAAGCTGCGCGGCGACGTCGGCGGCGGCGAGCGCGCCGCCCTGAAATTCGCGGCGCATGGTGCGGAGGCGCGCGGCGAGCGCGCCGAAGC
>JAFUXX010000331.1 GCA_017476965.1 Kiritimatiellia bacterium
CGAGGAGCAGCACCGCGGCGGCGGCGATTTTGGAAGGCGGGAAATCCCGGCGCACCGGACCGAAGCCCGGCGCGCGGCGCGAAGCGCACGCCGCCAGCAGCAGCAGGCAGGCGGCGAAGCGCGGAAGGCGCGCGGCGATGTTCCGGAGGGAGCGTTTCACGGCGCGGATTGTACCAGAACGCGCCGAAGAAAGTAAGCGCGTTCCGCCGCCGCAAACGCCGCGCGGAAGGCGCCGGTCCGCGGCGCGGAAAGGCGGCGATTTGCGTTCCGGCGGCGCGGTCCGTAAAATTGGGCTTCCTCCCGGCCGCCGGACGGTCCGGCCGCCCGGGGAATCGACAAGCGATGGAAAACCTGTCAAACCTCTTTTCGGTCCTTACCGTCTGGCTCGGCGGGGTGCTTTCGGATTTCGCCCGCGCGCTCGGCGCCGTGGCGCAGGACGCGCTCGGCGTGGTGGAATCCGTCCACGCCCTTGCGGGCTCCGTGAACACCGTGATCTGGACGTTCGTGCTCGTCGCGCTTCTGGCTGGGCTGGGCCTCTGGTTCACCGCGCGGACCGGCTTCGTGCAGATGCGGATGCTGCCCGAGATGTTCCGCGTGCTGGCCCGCGGCGCGCGGGGCGGCGCGCGCGACGGCGGGATTTCGCCGTTCCAGGCGTTCTGCGTGAGCACCGCTTCGCGCGTCGGCGTGGGCAACATCGCCGGCGTCGCGATCGCGATCGCGCTGGGCGGCCCCGGCGCCGTGTTCTGGATGTGGGCGATAGCGCTCGCCGGCAGCGCAACGGGTTTCGTCGAAAGCACGCTCGCGCAGGTCTACAAGGTTCCGGCCGGCGACGGCACGTTCCGCGGCGGCCCGGCCTTCTACATCCGCAACGCGCTCGGCAAACCGCATCTCGCGCGCGTTTTCGCGGTTCTCATCACCGTGACGTTCGCGCTGAGCTACAACTCCGTGCAGGCGAACACCATCGCAAGCGCGCTGCACTCCGCCTTCGGCGTGCCGCTGTGGCTCGTGGCCGTGCTGCTGTCGGCGCTCTCCGGCGTCGTCGTCTTCGGCGGCCTCGGCCGCGTGGCGCGCGTCGCGGAACTCATGGTGCCGCCGATGGCCGGGCTGTACCTGCTCGCGTCGCTCGTGGTCGTCGCGCTCAACGTCCGCGCCGTGCCCGCGATGTTCGCGACGATAGTCCGCGAAGCGTTCAACCCGTCCGCGGCCGTCGCGGGCGGGCTCGGCGCCGTCGTGATCAACGGCGTGAAGCGCGGGCTGTTCTCGAACGAAGCCGGCGAAGGCTCGGTGCCGAACGCGGCCGCGTCGGCGACGTGCGCGCACCCCGTCGAGCAGGGGCTCGTGCAGGCGCTCGGCGTTTTCGTGGACACGTGGTTCGTGTGCAGCGCCACGGCGTTCGCGATCCTGCTCTCGGGAGTCTGGACGGACGCCGGGGGCAAGACCGGCGTCGTGCTCGCGCAGGACGCCTTCGCGTCGCAGTTCGGCGCCTGGGCGCGCCCCGCGCTGACGCTCCTCGTGTTCTTCTTCGCGTTCAGTTCGATCGTCGGCAACTACTTCTACGGCGAAATCAACGTCGGCTTCTTCCAGGGCGCACGCAAGCATCACTTCGCCGCGCTGCGGGCGGGCGTCGTCGGCATGGTGTTCTTCGGCTGCATGGCCTCGCTCGACGTCGTCTGGGACCTCGCCGACCTGTGCATGGGGCTCCTGACGCTCGTGAACCTCTACGCCATCGCGCGCCTATGCCCCGTCGCCGTGGCCGCGCTGCGCGACTACCGCGCGCGCCGGCGCGCCGGCGCCGCCG
>JAFUXX010000033.1 GCA_017476965.1 Kiritimatiellia bacterium
CGCGTCGCTCCCCGACGGACGCTTCGACCTGTCGGACCCCGTCGTCGGACCGCTCGCCGCCGCGTTTTCGCCCGAAGGGTTTTCGCTCGGCGCGCTCTCGGGCGCCGCGACCGGCGTCGTGGAGTGCGCCATGTCGCCCGGCGCGGCGGTGCCGGAGTGGAACGTCGGGCTCCGCGTGTTCGACCTCGACGCCTCGGGCCGGACCGGCGACTCGGATTTTTCCCTGCGCGGCGGGCGCTGCTGGCTGCCCGTCAAGGGCTGGGGCGCGCACTGGGACGTCAAACCGTTCGGAATACTCTTCGATTCGGCGTCCGCAGGTGGCCTCGAAGTCGACCGCGGCTCGTTCTGGTTCCGCGCCGACCTCGACACGCTCCTGCTCACCGAAGGGTCGCTGCGGGCGTTCGGCGGCACGGTCCGCGTGTACGCGCTGCATTTGGCGCTCGAAAGCCTCGACGCCGGATTCACGCTCCTGCTCGACAACCTCGACACCGGCGAAGTGCTCAAGGCGATTCCCGGCGTCGCCGGGCGCGCGGAAGGGAAGCTCTACGGAAAGCTGCCGCTGTCCGTGCGCGGCGACGGGACCGTGTTCCTGCGCGACGCGTTCCTCTATTCGCCGCCCGGCGAAATCGGGCGGCTGGAACTGGACGACGCCAGCGCCGTGACGGACAACCTCGCCGCGACGGGAGTGCCGCCGGAAACTTGCGCAGATCTCTCCCGCGCGCTCGCCAACCTCGACTACACCGCGCTGCGCCTCGACCTCGCTCAGGACCACGGAACCGGCCGCGGCCGCCTCTCCGTGCGGCTCGACGGCTCGGCGAAAGAAGGCAAATCCGAAATCCCCGTGAAACTGGAACTGGCCTTCAACGGCGAATTGCAGGACATGCTCAACCTCGGCATCAAAGCCGCCAAGGCCAAACACTAGCCCCGCCCCAGAGCCCCGCTCCGCGCCTAGAGAATCTAGAGGATCTAGACAATCTAGAGGATCTAGACAATCTAGACAATCTAGACAATCTAGAGAATCTAGAGAATCTAGAAAATCTAGAGAATCTAGAAAATCTAGACAATCTAGACAATCTAGAAAATCTAGACTCTCTAGACAATCTAGACTCTCTAGGCTCTCCTTGTGCTTTCTCGTCATCCTGCGCTTTTTCCATGCTCGCGCAGCGGCTTTCAATGCCACTCTCCTCTCCGCCATTTCCCCGCCCCACACGCCGCAAACACTACCGTTTCAGTTGTGTTTTATGCCCCCAGCGCCCCCCCTCCCATCCTCCAAGCGTCCCAGCGTCCCATCCCCTCCCCCATCCTCCTCCCTCCCCCCCGCTAAAACACTCCGGAGCGCGGGGGTGTCCCCCCGCGCTCCGGGCAACCAGGCCAACTTGCCGCTCCGGCGCGCTACTGCGCCGAATCGAAGAGCCAGGTGGAGAGGTAGCGCTCGCCGGTGTCCGGGAGAAGCGCCACGATCCGCTTGCCGGCGAACTCCGGCTTCTTGGCGAGCTCCAGCGCCGCGTAGAGCGCCGCGCCCGAAGAGATGCCGACGAGCAGCCCCTCTTCCTTGGCCGCGGCGCGCGCCGTCGCGCCGGCGTTTTCAGCCGACACCGGAATGACGCCGTCGTAGATCGAAGTGTCGAGGGTTTTCGGCACGAAACCGGCGCCGATGCCCTGGATCTTGTGGGGGCCGGCCGTGCCTTGGGAGAGCACGGGCGAAGTGTCGGGCTCGACCGCGTAGACCTTCGTCGCGGGATTGGCCTCCTTGAGCGCCTTGCCGACGCCGGAAAGCGTCCCGCCCGTGCCCACGCCGGCGACGAACGCGTCCACCTTGCCGTCCGCGTCCTCCAGTATCTCGCGGCCCGTCGTGCGGTAGTGCTTCTCGGGATTCGCCGGATTCTCGAACTGCTGCGGGATGATTGAATTCGGAGTCGCCGCGTGCAGCTCGTTCGCCTTCGCGATCGCGCCCTTCATGCCGTCCTTGCCCGGAGTCAGCACGAGCTCGGCACCGTACGCCGCGGCCAGCTTGCGGCGCTCGACGCTCATCGTGTCCGGCATCGTGAGGATCAGGTGGTAGCCCTTCACCGCCGCGACGAGCGCGAGACCCACGCCCGTGTTGCCGCTCGTCGGCTCGATGAGCGTGCCGCCCGGCTTCAGGACCCCGGCGCTCTCCGCCGCTTCGATCATCGCGAGCGCGATGCGGTCCTTCACCGATCCGCCCGGATTGAAGTACTCGACCTTGACGACGACTTCCGCCCCGCCCTTGTTCAGTTTGTTGATGCGGACGAGCGGCGTGCGGCCGATCGTGTCCGTGATTTTGTCGTGTATGCGAGACATGGCTTGCGTCTCCTTTCGGTTGTTGTTCCCGCCGTGCCGGATGCGGTTGCGGGCCTAAATCTCTACCATTGTGGTTGAGAACGGGGTTGATGGTATGCGAACGCCCCGGTCGTGTCAATACCCAATCAAAACTTTTTTGGTTGACTTTGCGGTCGAAATACGGGATGATGGAGTCGCCGCGTTCCCGGAAAACCGGCTCCCGGCGCACGACAAGAAAATGAAAATAACCGCCAAATCCCGCTACGCTCTGCGAATCCTGCTCGACATCGCCGCCCACGACTCCGGCGCGCCGCGGCCGATCAGGGAAATATCCGTTTCGCAGGGGATTTCGGAAAAATTCATCGGCCGCCTGGCCGTTCCGCTGCGCAGGGCGGGGCTCGTCGAGAGCGAGCGCGGCGCGCGCGGCGGGCTGCGCCTCGCGCGCTTTCCGGAGAAGATAACGCTGCTTGCGATCGTGCAGGCGACGGACGGGCCGCTTGCGCTCCTGCGCTGCCTCTCGAAACCCGGGGCATGCAAAAAGCAGGGCAGCTGCGCCGCGGAACTGGCGTGGAAAGAAGTCAACGAAGCGCTCTCCGGCGCGCTCGAGAAAACGACCCTCGCGGACGTCCTCGCCGCCCACCGCCGCATCTTCGGCCAGTCCGACCCCGCCCCCGAACCGGACTACTGCATCTAGCCCCGCCCCGCGCCCCCTCTCCCCGCCCCTCTCCCCGCTCGCCCCCGCTTTGAGCAAAAAACGTTATTTTTGGCGAAATTTTCATAGTTGCTTCGCAGAAGTGGCGGTGATATTTTTTGTCGCGAAAGAGGGCGGCGGGCTTTCGTGCCCCCGCCGGGAATTCGCAACTCCACAACACTCAATGCTTGTCATGAAAAGACAGTTCCGCAACATCCGATTCGGCAATGCGACGCGGGCGGGCCTCCGCGCCGCCGCGTTC
>JAFUXX010000332.1 GCA_017476965.1 Kiritimatiellia bacterium
CCCTGCGCGACCCGACGGCGCACGCGGAGGTGATCGCCATCGGCCAGGCCGCCTCCGAAACCGGGGACTGGCGGCTCACGGACTGCGCGCTCTACGTCACCAAGGAGCCGTGCCCCATGTGCGGCGGCGCGGCGGTGCTCGGGCGCCTCGCGCTCGTCGCGTGGGCGGCGGCGGATCCGAAACGCGGCGCCCACACCGTGTTCGGGATGTTTGCGCACCCCGGGCTCAACCACCGCCCCGCGGTGCTGGCGCCGGTCGGGTCGCCCGAAGCGCTTGCCGAATTGCAGTCATTCTTCCGCGCGCGCCGCGAAGGCGGCGGCGCGAAAAAGCCGTTTTCCGCGAAATGAAAAAGAACGAAATCCCCGGACGCGTCGTGCTCGAAGTGTCGCTCGACGCCGTCGAAAGGAACTTCCGCAAGATTTCCGGAGCCGTGGCTCCGCTCGGCACGATCGCCGTGCTGAAGGCGGACGCCTACGGTCTGGGCATGGCGCCGATCGCCCGCAGGCTCGGCAAGGCCGGCGCCGCGGGAATCGCCGTGGCGGAGCTTTCCGAAGCGCTGGCCGCGAAGGAGGCGACGGGCGGGCGCGTGCCGGTCGGAGTGCTCGGCACGCTGCTGCCCGACGAAATCGAGCCCGCGGTCCGCGCGGGGTTGCGCATCCCGCTTTCGGACGACGCCGAAGCGCTCGCGGTGTCCGCCGCGGCCGTCAAGCTGCGCACCAAGGCACGCTGCCACCTCGCCGTGGATTCCGGGATGAGCAGGGTCGGGTACAGGCTCGACGAAGCGGAGGAAGCGGCGGTGCGTGTCGCCGGCCTGCCGGGGCTGGAGCTCGAAGGAATCTACTCGCACTTCCCGACGGCGAACGTCCCGCGCGACGCCCCGACCGCGGCGCAGGTGCGCGCGCTCAAGGCGCTCTTCGCGCGGCTCGCCGCGCGTGGCATACGCCCGCCCGTCCTTCACGTTGCCAACTCCGACGGCGTGAACAACGTGCCGGCCGCGTGCCGCGCGCCGTTCACCCACGTGCGCACCGGGATAAACCTGCACGGGTCGTTCGACCCGGTAGGAGCGAGGCGGCTCGCGCTGGAGCAGGTGTTCACGCTCCGCACGCGCCTCGCGCAGGTGCGGCTCGTGAAGGCCGGCTCGACGATCGGGTACGGCAGGACGTACACCGCGCCGCGCGACATGCTCGTGGGGACCGTCGCCGCGGGGTACGCGGACGGCCTCCCGCTCGCGCTTTCCAACCGCGGGTCGATACTGGTGCACGGGGCGCTCTGCCCGGTGATCGGCCGCATCTGCATGGACTTCACGACCGTTTCCCTCGAACAGGCGCCGGACGCCCGCCCGGGCGACGAGGCCGTGTGCCTCGGGCGGCAGGGCGGCCGCGAAATAGGGATCGACGAGTGGTCCACGCTCAAGGGCACGCACCCGTACGAGATACTCTGCGCGATCGGTTCGCGCGTGCGGAGGGTGCACAAGGACTGACGCGGCATGACGTTCGTCTACAAGGGTTACGCGGCCGACGGCTCGGCGCGATCGGGCCGCGTGGAAGCGCGCGACTCCGCCGAAGCCGCGCGGCTC
>JAFUXX010000333.1 GCA_017476965.1 Kiritimatiellia bacterium
CCAGCGGCCGAGGCGGGGGGAGTAGTGGCGGTAGCCGTAGTAGAGGGTGTCCGTCTCCGGGTCGTGGTGTTTGGTGGAGAAACGGAAGGGGGATGGATGGGGTGCGGTGGAGATCAGAAGTTCGCCGAAGGGGGAATAGTCGTAATGGGAGAGGACGGTGCCGGATTGCGAGACGTACTCGGAGACGTTGCCGTTGGCGTCGTAGGTCGGGTAGGAGGTTCCATTCTCGGAATCCGTCACGGCGAGGAGGCCGCCGACGCCGCCCGCGCCTTGGAAGGTGCCGGACAGGTCGAGGCCCCAGAGGTAGGAAAGCGTGTTTGTGATGGCCGGTCTCAGCGAGGACGCCGCATCACCGGGGAGTCCCGTGCCGTCGGAAACGGGTTCGTACTGCACGGCGGTTTCTCGAAGCGGGTTCCAGCCGTCGCAGAGGAAGGCGGAGGAGGATTCGAAGATACCTGCCGCAAATCCGTTGGGATTGAAAACGGACGAACATGGGGAAGTCATGGTGCGCATTTTATCAGCAATTTGTTGTCCAACAATTGGAACCAGTCGTTATTTCCGCGCCAAGCCGTCCAGAGTGCGCCAATAAAAAAACCCGATTGAGTCCCGTCGGCTTCGTTTGATTGTAAATTTAAGTAGCCGGAATCCATTTTGCAGTCATATTCGTATTCCCATGTCCCCGAAATCCGATTCGAGGAGAAAAGGGCCGTCCCTTGAATTTCGTATGGAATGAGATTCCAATTATGCATGATGAACTCGCCGGAAGGAAGCAAATCGATGGTACACTTTTCGACCGGGATTTTTGTTTTCCCGCCGCCCCCCGGATTTTCTTCCTCGGAATACACTTGCCAAGTTCCTGGAAGATCGGTAAAACACCGTGGGCCGTCTCCGGCTTTCGCTTTTTCCAGGTACTGAGTCCACGCGCCGAGTGCGCAGAAACCCAAAATGCCGAGGATGGCGCCTTGAAATCGCCAGACAAACCGCTTCGCCGATGTGAACGCCGTTCCTTTTTTTATTTTGAGCAGCATCCTTCTTCCTCCGCATGCAATGAACCTTCGAATTCGGGATTTTGGTGCGCGCCGCCGCGGCCGCGTTCACGGAAAATGTTTTTTTGACGCGACGGGGACTTTGCAATCGTCCCGGTACAAATAGACCGGACGTTTGTCCAACATGGAGGGAATGCCGATGTAAAAGTCACCGTCCATGTCCTGACTCCAGAAAGTCGACAGCCGGAACGTGCCGGTCCGGTGTCCGAAATAGAGTCTCCGTTCCCATTTGTTCGTATTGACTTCAATCTCCCAATCCGAATCGAAATGATCGGAATGGATGTTCCAACGGGAGAGAAATGCGGGTCGCCCCAGCCAATGACAATTGTTGAATTCGCATCTTCCGTCCGGGAAGAAAATCACGCGCGAACCGGGAATGGGGACCATCCGATCCGGTATGAATTCCTGGAAATACGCACTCCAGGATCCAACGATGAACCGTTCCTGATCGGGTTCCAAAAACGTTTTTTGCCATTCCGGAAGCCAAGATGAGTACCACCAGAACAAACCGGACAATGCCACCCAGAACAATACTGCCCAAACGATGGCTTTCCGGTATCTTTTTGTTTTCTTTTGTTTCATTGGCTGCAACACCCCTTCCCGTTGATTTTCAACAATCCCGTGAAGCGTATATTGAATTCTTTGGCGTTCAACGCCTTCCCCATGGTTCCGATTGTCCGGGTGGCGATTTCTTTCAACGGAAACGATTTTCCGTCTCTTTCCTTCCATTTTCTGGCATTGAAGTCAAATTTGTCGTCGCGCGCCAACAGGAATCCCTCGTACGTCCAGCAACAATTCGTAAAGGTGAGAATTCCGAAAACGAAAGCGACAATTCTTCCTGGCCCCGCCTTGTTCCAGTTTCCTCGTTTCAATGTATCCAAGGCACCGAACCAATCCGAATCTTTGTGGAAACAGGGGTCAAAATAGGATTCGATATCAGTTGGTAGTCCCAATTGGTCGACGGGAATGTAAATGTCCCGTCCATCACCGCCAAGATACGTCATGCCGCCTTCCCAATACCCCAATCCATCGCTGGTATCCGGGATGTACGGGAACCCGTTTTCGAAGGGAATGTCTGGCGGTTTGACGAGGTTGTCGAAGTCGAAGGAATCGGGAAATCCGATGAAATCGTCGAGATCTGTCGGCCCGAAAATGGAATCAAGGCCAAAGGTGTCAAGTCGCTCAATCGGCAAATTACGACAAAAAACAGAAAGATTCAACGCATCGTTTTCTCCTATCGGATCGCGGGACAGCCAGCGGCCGAGGCGGGGGGAGTAGTGGCGGTAGCCGTAGTAGAGGGTGCCGGTTTCCGGGTCGTGGTATTTGGTGGAGAAGCGGAAGGGCGCGGGATGGGAGGAAGTCGCAATGAGAAGTTCGCCGAAAGGCGAATAGTCGTAATGGGCGAGGATGGCACCGGTCGGGGAGACGTATTCGGAGACGTTTCCGTTGGCGTCGTAGGTCGGGTAGGAAGTTCCCGTCTCGGAATCCGTCACGGCGAGGAGGCCGCCGACGCCGCCGGCA
>JAFUXX010000034.1 GCA_017476965.1 Kiritimatiellia bacterium
AGCAGGACACGTAGTCGAGCCCGATCTTGTGGCAGAACTCGACGGACGAGGGGTCGCCGCCGTGTTCGCCGCAGATGCCGCAGTGCAGCTTCGGGCGCACGGCCTTGCCTTCCGCCACCGCCATCTTCATGAGCTTGCCGACGCCGTTCTGGTCGAGCTTGGCGAACGGGTCGTTCTCGAGGATCTTCGCGTTGTAGTAGGCGTCGAGGAACTTGCCGGAGTCGTCGCGGCTGAAGCCGTAGGTCATCTGCGTCAGGTCGTTCGTGCCGAAGCAGAAGAACTGCGCCTCCTCGGCGATTTCGCCGGCGAGCAGCGCCGCGCGCGGGATCTCGATCATCGTGCCGACCTTGTAGGAGAGGTTGATGCCCGAGAGGTTGATTTCGACGTTGGCGGTGTTCACCACGATGTCGCGGACGAACTTGTACTCGTTGACGTCGCAGGTGAGCGGGATCATGATCTCCGGCTTGACGCTCCAGGTCTTGTGGCGGCGCTGGACGTCGATCGCGGCGCGGATCACGGCGCGGGTCTGCATGCGCGCGATTTCCGGGTACGTCACGCAGAGGCGGCAGCCGCGGTGGCCCATCATCGGGTTGAACTCGCGGAGCGACTCGATGATTTCCTTGATGCGGGAAACGGGCTTGTGCTGGGCCTTCGCGAGCAGGGCGATCTCCTCCTCCGTGTGCGGCACGAACTCGTGCAGCGGCGGGTCGAGGAAGCGGATCGTGACCGGATGGCCTTCGAGCGCCTCGTAGAGCTCCTCGAAGTCCGTCTGCTGGTACGGCAGGATCTTGGAGAGCGCGATGCGGCGCTCCTCCTCCGTGTCCGCGCAGATCATCTCGCGGAACGCGGCGATGCGGTCCGGCTCGAAGAACATGTGCTCGGTGCGGCACAGGCCGATGCCCTCGGCGCCGAGCTCGCGGGCCCTGCGGGCGTCGCGCGGGGTGTCCGCGTTCGTGCGCACGCGCAGGCGGCGGAACTTGTCCGCCCACGTCATGATGCGGTCGAACTCGCCCTCGATGCGCGCGTCCACGGTGGTGATGACGCCGTCGTAGATGTTGCCCGTGGAGCCGTCGATCGAGATCCAGTCGCCTTCCTTGAAGGTCTTGCCGCCGAGGACGAACTTCTTGTTCTCCTCGTCCATCGCGATCTCGGTGCAGCCGGAAACGCAGCACTCGCCCATGCCGCGGGCGACGACGGCCGCGTGGCTCGTCATGCCGCCGCGCACGGTGAGGATGCCCTCCGCGGCCTTCATGCCCTCGATGTCCTCGGGCGAAGTTTCGAGGCGGACGAGGACGACCTTTTCGCCGCGCTCGTGCCAGGCCTTGGCGTCGGCCGCGGTGAAGACGACCTTGCCGCACGCGGCGCCCGGGGAGGCGGGCAGGCCGCGCCCGACGACCTTGCCCTTCTTGAGCGAAGCGGCGTCGAACTGCGGGTGCAGGAGGGTGTCGAGGTTGCGCGGGTCGATCATGCAGACCGCCTCTTCCTCGGTGCGCACGCCTTCGTCCACGAGGTCGCAGGCGATCTTGAGCGCGGCCTTGGCGGTGCGCTTGCCGTTGCGCGTCTGGAGCATGAAGAGCTTCTTGTTCTCGATCGTGAACTCCATGTCCTGCATGTCGCGGTAGTGCGACTCGAGCTTCTTGCACACGTCGGTGAACTGCTCGAACACTTCCGGCATGACCTCGGCCATCTTCGCGATCGGCATCGGGGTGCGGACGCCGGCCACGACGTCCTCGCCCTGCGCGTTCATCAGGAACTCGCCCATGAGCTTGCGCTCGCCGGTCGCCGGGTCGCGCGTGAAGGCGACGCCCGTGCCGGACTCGTCGTTGAGGTTGCCGAACGCCATCATCTGCACGTTCACCGCGGTGCCCCAGCTGTACGGGATGTCGTTGTCGCGGCGGTAGACGTTGGCGCGCGGGTTGTCCCACGAGCGGAACACGGCCTTGATGGCCTCCGCGAGCTGCACCTTGGGGTCGTCGGGGAAGTCCTCCCCGATCTTGGCCTTGTACTCGGCCTTGAACTGGCCGGCGAGGTTCTTGAGGTCTTCGGCGGTGAGCTCCACGTCCTGCGTGACGCCCTTCTTCGCCTTCATGGCGTCGATGAGCTTCTCGAAGTACTTCTTGCCCACTTCCATCACGACGTCGGAGAACATCTGGATGAAGCGGCGGTAGCAGTCCCACGCCCAGCGGGGGTTGCCGGACTGCCTGGCGAGCGATTCGACGACGGTTTCGTTGAGGCCGAGGTTGAGGATCGTGTCCATCATGCCCGGCATCGAGGCGCGGGCGCCGGAGCGGACGGAGACGAGGAGCGGGTTCGCGGCGTCGCCGAACTTCTTCCCGCACGATTCTTCGAGCTTCGCGACGTAGTCCTTGATCTGGGCCTGGATGTCTTCGCCGATCGTCTTGCCGTCGTCGTAGTACCGCGTACACGCTTCGGTCGTGATCGTGAAGCCCTGCGGCACCGGGAGGCCGAGCGACGCCATTTCGGCGAGGTTGGCGCCCTTGCCGCCGAGGAGGTTGCGCATGTCGGCGTTGCCTTCGGTCTTGCCGGCGCCGAAGAAGTAGACGTATTTGGTTTCTTTCATGTTTTTCTGGCGCGTCCGGCTTCACGTCCGCCGGACGCATTGTTCGTTGTTGTTTTCTCTTGGCGAGTTCGGTTTTTCTGGAAGCGGAAAAAGCGTCTGGGAAAAGGAACGGCGCGCGGGCCGCGCGCAACGCGGCGCATGATAGCCCCCGGACGGGGAGTTGGCAAGCGAAATCGCTCGGCGGCACGGATTCCAAACCAGCGGTTTGTCGCGGCGGCGTGCCGCCGCGACAGACCGCGCTTTCCCCCTCGCCGCGGCATCCAGAGCGCACGGCGCGCTGTTCCGTGCGACGGCG
>JAFUXX010000334.1 GCA_017476965.1 Kiritimatiellia bacterium
GGCACGACCCCCGCCGGGCGTTTCGGGGACCGTTTCCGCCCTACCGCGGGGACCACAGGGCGAAGAGCTGCCACGGGCGCAGCTCGGGCATCGTGAGGACTCCGCCCGGCGTCGGCGCGCGCGAACCGAACGCGCAGGCCACCACGCCCGAAACGCCGTCCGGGAACCGGATGGCGACGTTGCGCTTCGGCGTCTTGCCCGTGTGCACGAGCGCGAAGTACCGGCCCTTGCCCCACTTGCGGCAGTCGATTTCGCGCAGCGTCACTTCAGGGTCGGCGCACGCGCGCTCGACCACGCGCGAAGGCAGCGCCGGGAGCGCCAGGAAGTTCTGGTTGAACTCGCGCACCGGCATCGGGAACCCCGTCGTGAACACCGACCCCATCAGGTAGCCGATGTTGACCGGATCGCCGTGCGCCATCGCCGCGACTTCCGCCATCATGCACGAGCGCCCGGCGCGCTCGACGTCCGCGATCGCGTAGCCGACGAGCGGGCTCTCGTCTTTGCCGGTTTTCTTGTAGACCATGTTTTCGTTGAGGCCGTAGTGCCGCACCAGCGTGTCCGTGCCGTTGCCGTTGCGGAAGGCGTCGAACGCGGCCGGGTCCTCCACCGTGTAGAGGCGGTTGAACGTCATCGAAATCCACACGTTGCGCAGGTCCTTGTAGTGCTCCGGGTCGCAGGCGGGCGACGCGTGGCGCCACTCCCAGCCGCCCCAGTCGCCGCCGGGGCTGCGCAGGCTCTTGAGGAAAAGGTGGTTGCGCAGGATGTCAGGGTCGTCGCGGTCCGTCACGTCCGTGACGCCCGCGCGCTCCCAGAAGTCGCGGTCGTCGGTGTACACCCCGCCCTTGCCGGAAAGCCCGTAGCCGGACTCGCTGTCGTCGTTGTCCAGCACCGCGATCGCGCCCTTCACGCCGCCGTCTTCGAGGTGCTTGCGGACCGCCTCGCAGAACGCGGCCCGCTTTTCGCCCCACCACGCGACGTAGCGCTCGTAGAGCGCGCGGTCGTTCCGCAGGTCCGCCTTCGAAACCGCGCGGCCGCCGTTCGCCTCCTCGGCGAAACGGGCGCGGGTGGCGTCACCGAAGCCCACCGCCCATTCGCCCGGGCGCGGGCGCAGCCACGCGCCGGCGAATTTTCCGAGCTGCCCCGTGAAGCGCAGGATCGTGCCGTCGAGAATGTACTTGAACTCTTCGAGCGTGTCGGGGTCGGTGATGTCCACCCGGAGCTTGCCTTCGCTCCACGAGATGTGAGTGTAGTTCGGCCGGTCGCCGAGCGGTTCGGTGCGCTTCTGCTGGCCGAGCGTCGGGCCGAGGCGCGGCGCGTCGCCGTTGGAGCCGCCGTATTCGTAGTACGGCAGGATGTCGAAGCCGTACTTGTCGGCAACCATCGGCACGACCGAGGCCCAGACGTTCCACGCCTTGCCGCTGCTGCCCCACATCCACCCGCGCGGCTTGGCCCCGGGCTGCCCGGCTTTCCAGTCCGGATCCCAGTGCTGGTTGTGCCCGAATTCGAGCATTTCCTTCGAGAACGTGTTGAAGCCGAGTATCTTCATCGTCCTCGCCTTCTGCTCGTACCAGTCCAGCGGCGGCGTCACCTGCGGGTCGTCGCCTTCCACCGCGGGGCCGTCGCTCATCTCCTCGCGCCAGAAGAGGCGGCGGCGCGGAAGCGGCTCCGGCGGGTAGTTTACCTTGAGGCCCGCGGCGTTTTCGTCGAGGACCCTGCAAAGCAGCAGAGAACGCACCGCCGCGCCCGTGGAGACCGGGTCGTGGTCGCGCCCGAACTGGCACACCGTGAAGTCGAAGCCCTCCTCCTCGACCGGTATCTTCGTCTTCTCCTTCGGATCGAGCACGTCGAGGGACTTGTTCACCGGATACGTGAGCGCCGTCCATTTTTCGTACTGGCCGGTCTGCGGGATCTTGAGCGATTCCACGTGGTGGTCCGTGTACTTCGCCTTCCACGCGTCGGTGCCGTTCTGCCCCGTGACGAACGACCGCCGCGAGTGGTTGCCGCCGTTGCGCAGGATGTAGGCGCGCGGGCCGTCGTCCGGGTACTCGAGCACCACGACGTACGCTTCGTTGGGCTTCACGCCGCACCCCTTGCCGAGCCGCCACTTCATGAACGAGCTTTCCGCAGCCTGCATTCCGAGCACCCGGCACGGCTTGCCGAGCACCGTCTGCACGGAGCTGGCGCCCTCCGGATACTCCGCGAAGCCGTGGCCCGGCGCGGTGCAGTCCACGCGGTCCACGACTTCGACCTTTCCGAACGGCGGGATGTCCAGCGTTTCCGCGCGCGCCGCGGAAACGGGCGCGGCGAACGCGGCGGCAATCGCCGCAAGCGCGAACGTCCTCGCCGGCTGCGCGGCGGCGCC
>JAFUXX010000335.1 GCA_017476965.1 Kiritimatiellia bacterium
CGATCCCCTCGTGCGCGCGGCGCTCGACCGCTTTCTCGCCTCGCTCTCTTCGCGCATCGACATGGAGGAGACCGCCCGCGCCCTCGGCGTCAACCGCAACACGCTTGACCGCCGCTTCGCCGCGGAGTTCGGCCGCACCGCCAGCGCCGAGCTCCACCGCCAGCGCCTCATGCTCGCCCGCCGCCTCCTTGCCGATTCGCGAAACAAGGTCGCCTACGTCGCCAGCGTGACCGGCTTCTCCTCGCCCTCGCACCTTGGCACCGCTTTCCGCGAAGACACCGGCCTCTCGCCCGGCGAATGGCGCAAGCGCTGGTTGTGAAATTTTGACACTCTTTTTGAATTGCTGATATTTCCTTTCCATCGGTGGTTTGGTATTCTTGTTGCCAAGGAGGATTCCAAACCCATGAAAAACCGTCTCGCTTTCTCTGTTTCTGCAGCGGCCCTCTGCGCCGTCGCGATCGCGCCGCTCGCCGTCCGCGCCTCCACTCTCGCCGGTGCGCCCGACGCATACCTCGACTATGTCGAGGCCACCGGTTCCCAGTACATCGATACCGGCGTCGAGGCCGAGACCAGCCTCAAGGCCCGTTTCGATTGCGTCCTTTCGTCGGAAACGCAGAACGATTCGTGCTTTCTCGACGCCAAGCACGGCTCGAATCTCCGTTTCATGATGATCCACAGCTACAACAAGAAATACTATTTCGCCATCGGGAACGGCAACGACGCCAAGCGCGCGGGAAGCGACGTCCTTCCGTTCGACGAGCGGATCGAGATCGTTTCCGACGTGACCGACGGCTCGGCGATCCAGCTCTACTTCTACGGCACGCCTCAGATCTCCGCCGCCAACCAGGCGAAGAGCGCCTCCTCCATGCCTTCGACCGGCGCGATCACGACCTCCGACATGAACGGCCTCACCCTCTACCTCTTCGCCGGAAACTTCGACGGGGAGGCGGGCTACTACGGCAAGGGCAAGCTCTACGAACTCAAGATCTTCAAGAAGGACGCCACGACCGGCGGACTGACGCTCCTCCGCCACTACCTGCCCTGCCTCAAGAACGGCCGCGCCGCCCTCTACGACAAGGCGAACGGCATCCTCTACTTCTCCGACGGAAGCGACGACTTCGTCGCCGGGCCGGAAATCGTGCGCCCCGCCGCCATGGTCGAGTGGGTCGAGGCGAGCGGCGCGACCTCCTCAAGCGTCGCGCAGCAGTACGTCGACACCAAGGTCTGGGGCAAGCTCGGACTGAAGAGCGAAGTCGATGTCACCCTGCTCGAAAACTCCGGCGACCACGCCATCCTCGCCTCCCGCGGCGTAGGCAACAGCACCGATTTCCGCCTCTACATGGCCTACCACTACAGCGGGTACTTCTGCTACGGCGACGGCGCGCTGCGCCAGCCGAAGACCGTAAAGCCGGTCTCCGGAACCCGCTACCTCATCGCGAGCGACCTCTCGGCCGCCGCGCAGTCCGTCACGGTCAACGGCACGGAACTCTACCAGGACACCTTCACCGGCGCTTCCTATTTCGCCACCTCCAACACGCTCGCCCTCCTCGCGAACAACCACAACGGCGCATACGTGAAGAACCCCACCCATTCGCGCCTCTGGTCCGCCAGGATCTGGGACGGCGACGAACTGCTGCGCGATTTTGCGCCGTGCGTCGCCACGAACGGCGCGGCGGGCCTCTACGACGCCGTCTCGGAGCGCGTCTTCTTCCCCGAAACGACGCCCTTCGACCTCGACACGCAGGTCGGCGCGGTCACGAACGTCCTTGTCGAAGTCGCCGCGCCGAAAACGCGCCTCGAATACGTCGATTCCGACGGCGAGGCGGACTACGTCGATCTCGGCCTCGCAGGCAAAGACGGCCTCGAGATGGACGCCGTGATGGAATGGCTCACGGTGCCCTCGGACGGCGCGTTCGCCGGCGCCCGCAACAACTCGCAGACGAACAACCGCAACACGCTCGGCGTCCGGTTCTTCCCCTACCACCACTGGTCCGGCCACCGCCTCGGCTACAGCGCCGAACTTGCCGGCGCATACGGCGACGGCGACACGGCGCTTGTCGCCGAGACCGGCGTGAAATACAAAATCTCTTCGCGCCTCGACGACGGCGACCAGCGGTTCTCCGTCGCGTCCGGCGACAACGGCGTCTGGACCGCGGTCGGCTCGAACGCGACGGCCTACACGGGCCCCGTGGACACGGAGCTCCCGCTCTACCTCTTCGCGATCAACTACAACGGCGAAGGCCCGAAATACTTCGGCCATGCGCGCGTTTATTCGCTCAAGTTCCGCGTCAAGGACGCCAGCGGCGCCTACGCCGCGGCCCGAGATCTCGTCCCGGTGCGCGACCCGCTCACCGGCGGCGTGGCGCTCTGGGACAAAGTTTCGGAGACCTACTGGCGCAACGCCGGGCGCTACCGCCTCTCCGGCGGCGGCACCGAACGCCCCCTCGAAGCCCCCTTCGTGATGGTGGTGCGGTAAAGCCCCGGAAGCTAGAAGCCCTAGGCAATCTAGACAATCTAGATGATCTAGAAAATCTAGAGAAGCCCAGCCATGAAGAAAGCTCTCTTTCCTCTTTTCGCCGCCCTCGCCCTCTGCGCCGCCGCCGAGCCGCCGGCGCCCGCTTCGCCCGCGCCCCCGGAGGCCTCCGCACCAGCCTCCCCGTCGGGCGCCACTGCGGTCTTGCCGCAACCCCCTCGCGGGGTTGCGGAGCGCGTCGTGCTGATCGGCGTGGACGGCCTCGGCGCGCGCTGGATTCCGTGGGAGAAGATGCCCAACCTGCGCGCGCTCCGCGACGAGGGCGCCTACGCCGTGGCGCGCTGCCACCGCATCACGGCCTCGGCCATCAACTGGCGCAGCGTCTTCACCGGGCTTCCGCCGGAAATCCACGGCTACAACAAGTGGAACAGCCAAAAGGCCGACATCGAGCCGCCGCCTTCGGTCTTCGACGCCACCGGCGCCATTCCCGACCTCTTCTCCGAAGTGCGGCGCCAGCGTCCCGGCGCATTCACCGCCAGCCTCTACACGTGGGACTGCCTCGGACACTGCCACGCCACCAACGCCGCCTCCGTCGCGCGCCACTTCGGCGGTGGCCACTTCGGCGGCGGCCACGCCGCCTATCCGCAGCGCGACAGCGCCGTCTTCGACGAGGGGATCCGCCAGCTTGCGTCGCGCAAGCCGCTTCTCGCGCTCCTCTACCAAGGCCAGGTCGATGCGACCGGCCACGCGTACGGATGGGGCTCGCCCGAGTTCACCAACGCCTGCGAACGCGTGGACGCCAACATCGGGCGCGTCGTCGAAAGCCTCCGCGCCCTCGATCTCTGGGACGGCACCGCCATCGTCTTCGTCGCCGACCACGGCGGCCTCGACAAAGGCCACGGCGGCAAGGAAGACATCCGCGTGTTCGAGGTGCCTTTCCTCGTCTCCGGCGGCGCGGCGCGCGGCCTCTCCCTCCGCGAACCGGCCATGCTCATGGACGTGGCGCCGACGGTCCTTTCCCTCCTCGGCCTCGACATCCCCGCCACCATGCGCGGCCGCAGCGCCCTCGAGCCCCGCTCGTCGAGCCGCTGTAGACGGAACGGCGCGACTCCACGCGCGGGCCGGGACGGCAGGCGCATCACGCGACGCAGGCGTCTCAGTCGTCGGGGGCGTCGCGGTTCTCGCGGCGCCACTGGAGCATGGTCTGGCCTGTTGCCTTGCGGAAGAGAAAGGCGAGGTGGCTGTCGCGCGCGAATCCGCAGTCGGAAGTGATTTCCGAAATCGAGCGGTTGGTCGTGGCCAGCAGGGTCTTCACGTGTTCAAGCCGCATCTTCAGCACGGCTTCGCGCACTGACATTCCGAGTTTGGAGCGGAAGCCCCTGTCGAGGTAGCTTCGCGAACAGCCGGCGGCCTTGGCGACTGCCGGGACCGAAACCCCTCCGACGGCGGCATTTTCGCGAATGAACTTTACCGCACGCCCGAAGATCGGGTCGCGCATTGCCTCGTAGCCGGTCGAGTCGCGCGTCACGACCGAAATCGGCGGCAGCAGGACCGCCCTTTCGCGCGGCTCCCGCCCGTGCATGAGGTCGTCGAGCATTTCCGCCGCGATTTGCCCGCGCCTGAAACCGCCCGTGTGGATGCTCGAAAGCGCCGGCACGGTCGATTCGCAGAGCAGCGTGTCGTTGTCCACTCCCAGCACGGCGATTTCCTCGGGGACCCGCAGTCCGGCGGCCTGGCAGGCGTCCAGCACGAGCCGCGCCCGACCGTCCATTGGGGCGAAGACCGCAGTCGGGCGCGGCAGGGAAAGCAGGAACTTGACCATCCTCGTCTTCTCCAGCGGCCAGCTGCGTTTCTCCCGCGCGGTGAGCCTGTCGTAAACGGCGTGTCCGTAGCCCGCCGCCGCCAGCGTTTCGGCAAATCCGCGCCGCCGCTCCGCGTTCCAGAAGCTCCCCGTCGGCACATCGACATAGGCGAAGTGCCGGTAGCCGCGCTTCAGGTAGTAGCGGGCGGCCTCCGCTCCGATCGCGAACGAGTCGCGCCCCACCCAGGGCGCCCCCTGGATGGGCCAGTCCGGGTCCTTCATTTCCGGGAACGGCTCCACGAACACCACCGGGACGCCAAGCGCCGCGACCTTCTCGGCCGTGCGGCGCTTGGTCTTCGACATGATCACGCCGTCGATTTCGCCCTTCCTGCCCACACCCAGCTCCTGTTCGCCGATGCGCCCCTCCATCATCTTGCAGAACCACGGCCCGTGCTTCGATGAGTAGTCCAGAATTCCGCGGAAGGTCATGCGCTGCCCCTTGAGACCAAGAGAGAACAGCACCGCGACATTCTTCGTTTCCGACTTCCTTTCCATGGCGCGGGATGCTACCACATCTTCCTCCTGTATTCAAACACGAAAAAAGTTTTCCTCAATCCGTGGTATTTTTCAGAAGGGCATTCCCCTAAGATTGGCGTCGCAAAGGAGAAATCCGCCATGAAGAAAACCCCGACGCGTTTCATGCTTTCCGTCCCGGCGGCGCTAGCCGTCAGTGCGCTCGTTCTCTCCGCGCCGCGCGCGTCCGCCGATACGCCCGACGCCTACCTCGACTACGTGGAATCAAGCGGCACGCAGTACATCGACACCGGCGTCGTCGGCAAGTCCGGCACTCGCATGGCAGCCGAGATGGAGTGGGTCGCAAAGCCGTCCGTCCAAAGCACCTTTTGCGGCGCGTCGAACGATGGCAAGTATGTGACGCCCTACACGTCGGCCGGGACGCATCAGGTCGGATACGCTTCGCTTTCGCAGTACCAGATCCTGGGCGGCGGAAACGCGGCCAACGCGAACACCCGCTTTCTCGTCACGACGACGCTCGAAGCCGGATCGCAGTCCATCGGCGTCAGGTCGGTCAACGGCTCCGGCTACAATGGCAGCCGCACCTACACCGATTCTGCTTCCGTCGATCTGGGCTGCACGCTCTATGTCTTCGCCCGCAACGACTCCGGAACGGCGAGCCAGTTCTCCTCCGCCCGCCTCTACTCGCTGAAGTTCTGGCAGAAGGACGGCAACGGGGACTGGCAGCTTGTCGGTCACTTCATTCCGTGCAGCAAGGACGGCACCGCCGCGCTCTACGACAAGGAAAACGGCATCATCCACTACCCGCAGGGCGGGGCGCTGCGCGCGGGGAGCGTCCTGCCGCGCCCGGCGGAGTTCGTCAAATGGGTGCAGGCCGACGGCGCGGACGGCTCGCGCGGCCTCTTCATCGACACCGGTGTCCCCGGCTGGACGCCGATCGGCATGACCGCCGACATGGAGTGGACGGCAACGCCCGCAGGATACGGCACCAACAGCGTCTTCTGCGGCGCCGCCGACTCCTCCGGCAATCACATCTGGCTCTACGACGCCGTGGCGGACGCCGGCAACGCAGCCGCGACGCACCGCTTCGGCTACTACACATGGAAACTCCAGCTCCAGTCGAACAGCGTCGTCCGTGCCGGAACGCGCTACCACGTGGAGGCGCATCAGGTGCACGGCGACCAGCATCTCTCCGTCTTCGATTCCGCCGGCGTCGGCGCCGAACGCTCCAATGGCGAGAGGAGCTGGAGTGCCCGAGGGACGGACCGGACGCTCTACCTCTTCGCCAACAACAACGACGGAACGGCGGAGCCTATCAGCGCTTCGGCCCGTCTCTACTCGCTCGTCCTGACGAACGAGATCGGCGTCGTGCGCGACTTCGTCCCCTGCGTCGCCGACAACGGCAAGGCCGGCCTCTACGACACGGTGAGCGAGCGCGTCTTCTTCCCGCAGGCGGCCGTGGAAGGCGCGACGGCGGAGTTCGACCTCGCGACCGAGGTCGGCGCGGTCACGAACGCCCCCGCCACGACGAAATGGCCGCTCACCCGTCCCGAATGGATCGCGGCCAACGGCACGAACGACTACGTGAACCTCGGCGTCGTCGCGCGCGACGGCGTCCGCATGGTCGCCGAGGTGGAGTGGAACGCCCTCCCCGACGCCGGCACCTTCTGCGGCGCGGCGACGAACTCCTCTACCGCGCTCTTCACGACCTACCGCGTCACGCCCGAATTCCACCGCATGGGCTACTACAACGGCTCCTCCACCCTTGGCGGCGGCAATCCGGCGCCGGTCGCCGGCGTGCGCTACCGCGTGGAGACCTCGCTCACGGACGGCGAGCAGGTTATCACCGTCGCAAAGTTTGAGAATGGCGCATGGCGTGCTGTCGGCAACGGGACGCGCACGGCGAACCTCTCCTTCCCGGCGGGTTTCGCGAACCTCAACCTCCCGCTCTACCTCTTCGCCCGCAACCTGAACGGCGTTCCCGACGAGTTCGCACCCGCGCGCCTCTACTCGTTCAAGCTGTGGCAGGGCGGCGCGCTCGTGCGCGACCTCTGCCCGGCCTTCGACCCGGCCGATGGCGCTCCGGCGCTCTTCGACAAGGTTTCGAAACACTATTTCCGCAACGACGGCGGCTACCGCCTCACCGCCGGAGGCGGAATTTCGGCCTTTCCCGGAGAAGCCATGGTTTGGATCCTCAAATGATGCGTATCCTTGCAACGACAATCGCCACCCTCGCCCTGGCGGCCAGTTCGGCCGTCGGTGCGGAAAAAACTCACGCAGAGGCGCAGAGCCGCAGAGTGGTTGAAGACAATCCTGTACGTTCTGTCAATCCTGCCGAAGAAAACGCCGCGCCTCTGCGGCTCTGCGTGGAAAAAACAGCGTGGACTCTCCCGCCCGGCGCGCGCATCGAGGGCCGCACCCTCATCGCCGAAATCGCGCCCGGTTCCGCGACGAGCGCCGTCCATTGCGAGGCGCCGCTGGACCTCTCCGGCCTTCTCGGCGACGGACTCGGCCTCGTGCTGACGATCCGCGTCCGCGCGGAGGGCGTCACGAAGCCCGCGCACGATTGGAACGGCGTCAAGTTCATGCTCCGCTACGAAAGCGCCGAAACCGGAAAAACCCACTACCCCGGCGCCTCCGCGCCCATCGGCACCTACGGCTGGCGCACCGTTACCAACCGCGTGAACATCCTCACTTCGCCGATCGATCCCGTCGGCGGCCGCGCCACGCTCGTCCTCGGCCTTCAGGAATCGACTGGCCGCGTCGAGTTCGACCTTGACTCCCTGACCCTCGCCACGGAAGACGTCGGCGTTTCCCCCGTGAACCGGGACTACATCGTCCGGTATCCGGATCCCTTCGACGAGGAACACGACATTCGACGGCCGACAGCCGACAACCGCTGCCAATCCAACTTGCTGCCAGGCCCTTCAGGCCTTGCAGGTTCCCCCCAGCCGGGGGGCAGGAGGGAGGCACCGCTGCGCGGCTGCATGCTCCCCCACCGTGACCCCGTGACCGAGGACGACATCGAGACCCTGCACCGATGGGGCGCGACGCTCGTGCGCTACCAGATTTCACGCAACTGGTCGGCGGTCGATGACAACCAGGATCTCGCCGAATACGCCGCATGGGTCGATTCATGCCTCGACAACATCGAAGACGTGCTGCGCTGGTGCGCCGCGCGCGGCATGAAGGTCTGCGTCGATCTGCATTCCCCGCCCGGCGGCAAGCGGGCGGGCGACCGCGCGATGAACATGTTCTTCGAGGAGCGCTTCGCGGACGCCTTCGTCGAAACCTGGCGGCGCATCGCCACGCGCTGCGCGGGCCATCCCGCGCTCTACGGCTACGACCTCGTGAACGAGCCGATCCAGCGCGTCCCGGCGCCCTTCTCCTACTGGGAGCTCCAGCGCCGCGCCGCCGAGGCGATCCGCGAAATCGACCCGGACACGCCCATCGTCGTGGAGAGCAACCTCGGCTGCGTGGCGGAGTCCTACCGCTACCTTTCGCCGCTGGCGATGGACAACGTCATCTACCAGGTCCACCTCTACAAGCCCTACGAATACACGCACCAGGGCGTCTGGGGCAACCCGTTCGAAATGGACGGCCGCCCGCTCGTCTGGCCCGATCCGGCGCGCGGCTGGACGACCGACCACCTCCGCCGCGTCCTCGCGCCCGTGCGCGCATTCCAAAAAAGGCACCACGCGCGCATCTACGTTGGCGAGTTCAGTGCCGTCTCGTGGGCGCCTGGCGCGGAGAACTACCTCCGCGACTGCATCGCCCTCTTCGCTGAATACGGCTGGGACTGGACCTACCACGCCTTCAGGGAATGGGGTGCGTGGAGCGTCGAACACGAGGCGATCGAACCCGGCCGCGCCGGCCCCTCCAACTTCCGCCCTGTCGAGGACAGCGCCCGCAAGCGGGCCCTGATCGACGGCATCCGACAGCAATCGATAGCCATCGGCGGCAATCGAGAAACCGACGGCAATCGACAGCCATCTAACCACCCTCAAGGAACAACACCATGAACAAGAACGTCACTCGTCCCCTGTCTCTCGCGCTCGTCTGCGCGCTCGCCGTGCCAACGGCGAGTCTCGCCCGCACGGTTTCCGTTGCCGCCATCAAGGACGGCGCGGCCACCGCCGCCTTTGGCGACCCCGACGGCGCCGCCTACACGCTCGCCTGGGGCTACGGCCCCGCCGACGGCGGCGACACTACAAACAGCTGGGCGCATTTCGAGACGCTCGGCGCCGTCGCCGCCGATGCGACCGCCGCCACCTACCCGCTCCCCGCAGGCTGGGGCGACACCGCCACGCACCTGCGCTTCTTCCTGCTCGAACCGGAAATCCCCACCGCCGCCACCCGCGTCGAATACATCGCGGCCTCCGGCACCCAGTGGATCGACACCGGCGTAAATGGCGAGACGGGACTGAAGTTCCGCGCCGACCTGGAATGGGACACGTCGCACAATGGCAAGGCCGACTGGGTGCTTGTTGGAGCGCGCAATGGAACCGCCAGCTCCGACTACACCCGCATTGTCCCGATTTACATTGAGAAAGCGGTTTGCTTCGGGTATGGCCGGTTCGTCAGGACGACCACGTCTACCGTTCTTGGCGTTCGCCACGAAATCGTCACGGACTTCACGGATGGCTCCGCCGTCTCCATCTCGCGGGACGGCACGCCGATTACCGGGTATGAAAGCGGCTACTACCCTTCAACCGGAACCGTGGATGCCGGACGCAATCTCTACATCTTCGCCGCCAACTGGGGCGGTTCGGCGAACCTCTTCGCAAAGGCCAAACTTTACGGTCTCGAAATCCAGCGCAAAAACGCGACGACGGGCGCGCTTGAACCCGTGCGCAACTTCGTCCCCTGCACGACGAACGGCGTTGCGTGCCTCTACGATACCGTTGAACGCCGCTACCATGGGAACTCCGGCACCGGCTCCTTCTCCGCTGGCGCCACCCTGGCGACGCCGATCGTCGTCGCGGCGATCTCTGCGACGGCCTCCGCCGCCGACTACGGCGAACCCGACGAATACCTCGACTGCGTGGAGGCCACAGGCTCGCAGTACATCGACTCCGGCGTGAACCTCTGCTCCAACGACACCGTTGTGGCGGAATACGAAATTACAGCAGCTTTGACAAAGACCGCCGATCTCTTCGGCGTTCACCAGCATGGCATGACCGCCCGCTACGTGTTCTCCTACAGCAGCGGCAGCGGCTCATCCACGATTGTATTCCACAGGGCGAACGGTTCAAACGGCGCGACGACCACTTCAACGGGCGTCACCGTGACTCCCGGCGCAAGGCAGACGGTCACGATGAAAATCGGACCCGGCACCTCCTCCATCGTCTCGGCATCGGGCGAGACACTGTACTCCGCAACGCTCACCACCCGCACCGTCCAGCAGGACGCCACGGGTTCGCTCGCCATTTTCGCTTGCAACAGTTCGCCAAATGGAATCATGGCCTACTGCCCAGCCAAGCTCTACTCCTTCCGCATCTACGCCGAGGACGGTTCTCTCACACACCACTTCCTGCCCTGCAAGAAGAACGATGTCGCGGGCCTCTACGACAAGGCGACTGGCAAAATCCTCTTCGCCACCGGTGGCTCGCTCGTCGCCGGCCCCGTCCTGCCGCGCCCCGCCGAACTTGTCGAATGGGTGCAGTCCGACGGCGCGAGCGGCGACCGCCAGCTCTACATCGACACCGGCGTCCCCGCCAAGGCCGGAACCGGAATGACCGCCGAACTTCTCTGGCCCGCGAAGCCATCGGTCGCAAGTACCGTCTGCGGCGCAATGGCCGATGCAACGCACCACTTCTCCCTCTACACCTCCGCCGGGACGCATCAGATCGGCTACGCGAACTATTCGGCCTTCCAGGTCAACAGCGGCACGAGTGCTGTCTATTCGCAGAAGCGCTACCGCATATCCTCGTCGTTGACCGCCAAGGCGCAGAACATCCAGGTCGAAGACTTGGAGGGGACGGGCTACAACGGGTCGCGGTTCTTCAACGATGCCAACTCGATTGACGCAGGCAACAACCTCTACCTCTTCGCCCGCAATGACGCCGGCACTCCCAACCAGCTGGCGAAGGCCCGCCTCTACTCGCTTGTCCTGACGAACGAGCTCGGCGTCGCGCGCGACTTCGTCCCCTGCGTCGCCAACAACGGACGCGCCGGCCTCTACGACCGCTTCTCCGAGCGCGTCTTCTTCCCGCAGACCGCCGTCGCGGACGCAGCGGCGGATTTCGACTTTGCCACCGAGGTCGGCGCGGTCACGAATTCGCTCGTCGCCGTCGCCGAGCCGCCCAAGCGCCTGCGCTACATCGAGTCAGACGGCACGTCCGACTTCGTGAACCTCGGCGTCATCGGCAGGGAAAACGTGAAGATGGTCGCCGAAATGGAGTGGGCTGCCGTGCCTCCGGGGAACGACTACAACAACGTATTCTGCGGCGCGAGCGCGAATGGCGTGCACATCTGGCCATACATAGGCGTCGCAGACGCAAATTCGTCAGCCGCGACGCCCCGCATGGGCTACAACGGCTGGCGCCTTCAGGTGACTGGAACCTTCATCGCCGCAGACACCCGATACCGCATCACCACGTCGCTTGAACGAAAGGCGCAGTCAATCCTCGTCGAGAAGTTCCAGAACGGAAACTGGGTCGTGGACGGAAACGGAGAGCGAACCAACAACGATGCAAATTGGGTTAACACGCAATTACCGCTCTACCTCTTTGCGGACAACGCAGCCGGAACGGCCTCGAACTTCGTCGCCGCCCGCGTCTATTCGCTCAAGCTCTGGCAGCTGAACGCCACGAGCGGCGAATACGAACTCGTGCGCGACCTCGTGCCCGCGAAGCTAGACTCCGGCGCGGCGGTCCTCTGGGACAAGGTGGAGGCCAGGCCGCTCTTCAACGGCGCGCGCTACGGCTTCGCCGCCACCGGCCGCGAAACGGCCTGGAACGGCCCGGGCTTCATGATCCGGTTCTGGTAACCTGAAAGCCCTAGGAAGCCCTAGGAAACCTAGAAACTGATAAGCCTAGAGAACTGTGGCTACCACCACCAAGAGCATTGCCCTGCTTCTCTGCTCCATTGGCGCCGCCGCGACCATGCGGGCGGCGCCGATGGAGGGGCTTTCGTGGTCGGACGGCTCCGACTACATCACGATCTCCGGCTCGACGCTCACCATCACCCGCGATGCCGCCGCCACGGGCGCAATCCTCTCGAAGGCGGCGCTTGATCTCACCGGCCTCACGGGCGAGGGGCTCGGCCTCCTTATGACCATCCGCGTCCGGGCGGAAGGCGTCACGGAGCCGGCGTCGTCCGCCACGGGCGGCGTGAAGTTCATGCTCGCCTACCGAGACTCCGACGACGGGGAAATGCACTATGTCTCCGCCGCCATCCCGTCCGGCACCTACGACTGGCGCACCGTCACCAACCGCGTGAACATCCTCACCGCGCCATTCAATCCGGAGCCCGGCACGGCGGTGCTCCACCTCGGCCTCCAGGGCTGCACCGGCCGCGTCGATTTTGACCTCTCCTCGCTCGACGTCTCCGCCGAGGACGTGGGCGTCACGCCCGTGAACCAGGACTACATCGTCCGCTACCCGGACGATGATTGTTCACAATTCCCCCATTGTTCACAAATCACAAATGCCAATTGCAATTTGCCATTTGTGAACAATTGTGGGCAATTGTCAATTGTGAACAATCAGCCGCTGCGCGGCTTCATGTCGCCACAGCGCGACATGACCGAGGACGATCTCGACACGCTCCGCTCCTGGGGCGCGACGCTCGTGCGCTTCCAGCTCACCAGCAGCTGGTCCGGGACAGACACCGATCAGGATCTGGACGAATACTTCGCCTGGCTGGACTCCCGCCTCGACAACCTCGAAGACGTGCTGCGCTGGGCGGCGGCGCGTGGCATGAAGGTCTGCGTCGATCTGCACTCCCCGCCCGGCGGCAAGCGCGTCATCGACGGTGTCCGCACGATGAACATGTTCTTCGAGGAGCGCTTCGCCGAGGCCTTTCTCGAAACATGGCGGCGCATCGCGCGGCGCGTCAAGGGCCATCCGGCCATCTACGGCTACGACCTCGTGAACGAGCCGAACCAGCGCGTCCCGGCGCCGTTTTCCTACTGGGAGCTTCAGCGCCGCGCCGCCGAGGCCGTCCGCGCCATCGATCCCGACACCGCCATCGTCGTCGAAAGCAACCTCGGCGACAACGCCGAGGCATACCGCTACCTCTCGCCGCTCGCGATGGACAATGTGATCTACCAGGTCCACCTCTACAAGCCCTACGAGTTCACGCACCAGGGAATCAACGGCAACCCGCTCTCCGACTCCTCCGGTCCCCTTGCCTATCCGTCGCGGGAGCGCGGCTGGGACCACGACTTCCTGCGCGCCATCCTGGCACCCGTTCGCGCCTTTCAGGAGAAACACCGGTGCCGCATCTACGCGGGCGAGTTCAGCTCGGCCTCCTGGGCTCCGGGAGCGGATTTGTGGCTGCGCGACTGCATCGACCTTTTCGAGGAATACGGATGGGACTGGACCTACCACGCCTTTCGCGAGTCAACCGTCTTCAGCATCGAGCATGAACCTATCGATCCGGGTCGCGTGGGCGACTACAACTTCGTTGCCTCGGAGGACAACCCGCGCCGCTCGACCCTCCTCGACGGGCTGATCCGCGCCCCCGGCGCCCCGTGGTTCGCGTGGGGCTACGACACCAACGGCGTGGAGATCGCCCTTGGTGGCCTGCGCGACGGCAGCGGCGGCTTCGCCGCATCGGAACGGCGCGGCGGCATCGCGCGAGTGGAGATGCTAGTCGCCGCTACGGGCGGCTACGAGCCGGAGCGTCTGACCGAACTGCTCGCCGAGGCAATGGACTCCAGCTGCGCCGCCGCCGTCATTTGCGCGGAGGAAACCGACGGCTCCCTAGCCCTTCGTGGCCTCGCCACGGATGCGGGCGGCGCTCCCGCCTGGCTGCGGCTGGAAGGCTTCGCACCCACGCCCGGCGAGGAGTTCCTCGTCGTCGCTGAACTCGACGCCACCAATGGCGTGGGCCGTGTGCGCTACGCGGCCGCCAATTGGGGCGCGAGTGAATCTCAAATTTCAAATTTCAAATCTCAAATTTATTTCCTACGCACCGCCGCCGGCGACACGTGGCTGCCGAGCCCGGGAGGCCTGAAGGGCCTCCCTGCTCAAGTTGGCGAAGGCGCTGGGCAGGCTCAAGTTGGCGAGAGCGCTGGGCAAGTTTGCGCGTCCGCCGTGCAAACGGCGGGGAAGCCCGCCCCGTTCGAGGGCCGCGTGGCCGTGAAGGGCGATGTGGCGGTGGGCGCTATTGTGGGCGCCGCGCCGCCCCCGGCGGGGCCGCCGGCGATCTTCGGCCCGGTTTCGATTCCGGAAGCGCCGTGCCACACGAACGCAGTCGCCACGCTCCGGATCGAGACCGTCGGCGAACAGGTAGCACCCGGCGCGGTTTTGCGCATGGAGGTTCATTCCGGCGTTCCGTCCGATGCCGCAGGCGCATTCCCGGAGGAGCGCCTCCTCGGGGTTGTCGAGATGCCGCTCGCCGGCCCCGGCGACTACCGCTTCGACACCGCCGGCGCCATCGACCCCGCCGCCTTCGACGGACTCCTCTCCTGCCGCGTCGTCTTCTCGCTCGTCAACGCCGATGGCACGATCGCATCGGGCGTCGCCGCCGTCGAGGATTCGCTGCCCTTCTACGAAGGGAAGCGCTGGTTTTTGGCAAGGGCGCGAGGCGGCAGGGGCTTCATCAGCGGCGGCGCCTGGCAGACGCCGCCTCCGGCGCTTTCCGGCGACGCCATGACGGCGCGCCCGGAGGAATCGCCCGCATTTCTGGCCAGCAAGTCGCGCGGCGGTTTCGTGCGCCTCGAGGCGGTCTTCACGCCCCTCGACGGCTACGACGAAGTCGGCCTCGGCGAGGCCCTTGCCGCCGCCGCAGGTTCGGCGGCGGCAGTTGCGGTAGCCGAAGACGACGCGGGCGCGCTCTCCTTCCGGGGCCTCGCGCTCGTGGATGGCGCGCCCGCCTGGGTGCCGCTCGCAGGCGGCGCGCCGCCCGCCGCAGGGGTACCCATCCGCATCGTCGCGGAAATCGACTGCACTGGCGGGGAGCCGCGGGTCTCCTACCTCGCAGCACGCGGCGGGGCGGGCTCTCCAGACGAAACGCCCGCCCGCCTCCATGGCCCTGGCGGCGCCGTGTGGCTTCCAAGTCCGGGCGGCTTGGAGAGCCGCCCTGCTCAAGTTGGCGAGGATGCGGAGCAAGCCGTTCAGGTTGCCGGTGGCGTGGCGTTTTCTGGCAGCGCCCCCGTTGCCTCCTTTGCCGGCCATTCCGCAGTGAAGTATCACCCTCCAAAGCCCTTTGCAGGAACCTTGTTCATTCTCCAGTAGGCATACACCATGAAAATACGCTCCCTTGCTATTTTCGCGTCCTGCGCGCTCGCCATCCCGTCGGCGAGTCTCCGCGCCGACATCACCGACTTCGCGCGCGCCGAAACCGCATCCTTCAACGGTCGCGATGGCGTGTGGCTCGCCACCTACGCCAAAGGCGGCGCGACCGCCGCCTGGGCGGTGAAATTCGACCTTTCCAAAGGCTACCGCATCAAGACGTGGTTGGGCGACACGGGCGCGCTCGGTGCCTCCAAGGCGACCGTCGGCGCGATGGCCGAGGCCATTTATTCGGCGAAGGGCGTCGCGCCCGTCGCAGGCATCAACGGCGACTACTTCGACACCTCCGCCACCTATGCGCGCCCCACGGGCATGGTCATTTCCGATAGCGCGCTCGTCTCCACCGGCTTCGGGCGCGCCAGTCTCACCGTCAACTGCTACCTCGCCGAAACCGGCGACCACAACCTCTTCCACGGCAAACTCGACTGCGTTGAGGGTCTGGCCTACGGAGGCCAGCCGACCGCCGCATGGCAACTCAATGTCGGCGGCAGGAAGGTCCGCAACGCCATCCGCACCAACTACTGCAACTACCCCGTGAAGGCCGGCGCGATCAACGACTACGGGGGCAAGACCGGCGAATCGGCCTTCGCGACGACAATCGGAAACTATGTTTCAGGTCAGAACCAAAACTACTACTACCGAACGCTCGTGGGCTTCGGCACCAACGAGGTCGGCACGGCGACGAACCTCGTGCTCTGGACGAGCACCAGCGACATGCACTATCTCGACGCCTACCAGGCGATGATCGACGAAGGCTGCAACGAAGTGGGCGAATTCGACCTCGGAGGCAGCGTGACTCTCTGGACCGAAGGCGCGGGCGGCGGCTCATTCGGCGGCGCCGCGACCGCGCACGGCGGCTACCTCATGCGCCCCCGCGACGGCACCCCCCGCGCCGTGGCCAACGGCCTTTTCGTGATGCCGCCGCCCTCAGCGCCGGACGCGGTGTCCCTCAATTCCGTTAACAGCTATCCCGACATGGAAGAAGCGCTCCTCGCCGCCGTTCCCGGCGACACCCTTGCCACCCTTGGCGACTCCCCGCGCACCGCCGCCGTCGTTTCTAACGCCGAGACTCGCGTCGCGCTCGAATGGGAGCCGGAGGCGCGCTTCGGCGCGCTCCCGTGGTTCTCGGCCGAAGCCGCCACTGCGGAAGTGCGCGGCGGCGCGTGGCTCGCCGCGCCAAAACTGGTTTTGCAGGAGGCCGCTGCGTCGGCCTCCACCTACCGGATTACCCCCTCCTCGCCAGCGCTTTTCGAGGCATACCAGGCGGGCGAAACGTTCCCGCGCGTAGAAGTCGCCTTCGCGGCCGGCTGCGCCACCGAGCCGGAAGCGCTGCCGGCGCTCCTCGCCGATGCCGCGGC
>JAFUXX010000005.1 GCA_017476965.1 Kiritimatiellia bacterium
CCTGGAGACGCTCGAGAAGTGCAAGTCCTGGATCCGGGCGGCGAACCTCGCCTGCGCGGAGACGGAGGAGGAGTTCGACGCGCTGGAGAGGGACGCGAAGATCAAGGCGAAGGTGATCGTCCTCTCGAACGGGTCGAAGATCTACGCGCTGCCGGGGAAGCCCGCCTCGTTGCGCGGCTTCACGGGCTACCTCATCCTGGACGAGTTCGCGTACTTCGAGGACCAGAAGGAGGTCTGGAAGGCCGTCTTCGCGGTGATCGTCAACCCGATGGCGAGCATCAAGCGCGTGTTCGTCACCTCGACGCCCAACGGCCAGGGCGACATGTTCCACCGCCTGGTGGACGAAAACCTCCTCAACCCGAAGCCGGGGCGCAGGATCAAGTGGGAGGTGCAGAAGGTCACGATCCACGAGGCCGCGAAGGAGTGGGAGGCGTCCGGGAAGCTCGGCACGGTCGTCGACGAGGAGACCGGCAGGGAGCGCCCGAAGACGGCCGAGGAATACGTGGAGGAGGTGCGCGAGGCGTTCGACACGCCCGAGGCGTGGCCGCAGGAGTTCGAGTGCGAGTTCCTGGACACCAGCGCGGCGGTGTTCTCCTTCGACATGCTCAACGCCGCGGAGAGCGCCGAGGCGACGGAGCACGGCTTCGATCCGGACGAGCCGGGCGTCTTCTACGGCGGGTTCGACTTCGGCGGCATCGGGGACCCGTCGGTCTTCTGGCTGGCGAAGGACCTCGGGGACCGGCTCGTGACGCGCGACGTGATGGTCCTGCGCCAGACGGACACCGGCGAGCAGATCGCGGCGCTGCGCTCGCGGATCGACAAGTGCGCCCTGGTTTGCGTGGACTACACGGGACCGGGCCGCGGCTTCGGCGATATCGCGGCCGGCGGGCTTCCGGGCACGGACTTCCGCGGCTGGGGCGAGTTCGACGAGGATCCGAAGAAGTTCCTGAACGGCAAGATCGAGAAGTGCACCTTCTCGGAGCCGTTCAAGCGCGAGCTCTTCACGAAGTTCCGGCTGTGCTTCGGGAAGGCCGTCTCGTTCCTCGTCCCGCACGCGGACTGGATCCGGCAGGACTTCCACGCGTTGCAGATGATCGCCAGCGGCAACGACTTCAAGTTCTGGTCGCCGCGCACGTCCGCCGGCCACTCCGACGGATGCACGGCCGCCGCGCTGTGCCGGCGGGCCAAATCGCTCGGCGGCAGCCGCGGCTTCTTCCCGCCGAAGTCCTTCGGCCGCCGCCGCGACCCCGACGAAAGGAGCGCCTACTAGCCATGCCGGCCACGATCCACACCCCCACCTCGCTGCAGAGGGCGCGCCGCACGGCGGCGAGCTCCTGGCTGGAGAGGACGAACCCGCTCGCGGGCCTTTCGATCCGCGCGGCGCAGCGCATCTACGACGCGGCGCGCGGCGGCGACTTCTCGCGCATCCAGTACCTCTACTCGGAGATCGAGAGGGAGAACCCGGTGCTGATGACGTGCGTCGACCGGCGCGCGTCGGCGCTCTCGGGGCTGGGCTGGAAGGTCTCGACGCAGCGGGACGGCGCGGAGGCCGACGAGCAGAAGGCGGCGCTCGAGGAGCGCCTCGCGGAGGCGGAGGGGATGGACGAGGCGCTGGAACACCTGGCGCTCGCGTTCTTCCGCGGCTTCGCCCACGCGCGGCCGGTCTGGAACGGGCCGGGGCGGCTAGCCGGCTTCGACCTGCTGAACGGCTGGAACTTCGCGCGGGACCCCGCCACGGGGACGTGGTTCTGGAACCCGCGGGCCGAATACTGCGACCCGTCGCACCCGGGGGCCGGGCTGGAGGAGGTGCCGCGCGGCGAGCTCGTGACCGTCTCGCGCGTCCGGGATATCGACCGGCCGGCGATGGCGCTCGCGCTGCGGGACGCGGTGGGCGCGCGAGACTGGGGGCGCTTCCTGGAGCGCTACGGGATCCCGTTCGTCATTTTCACGGCGCCGCCGTCGGCGTCGGACGCCGCGATGCCGCGCTTCGCCGAGGCCGCCGAGAAGATCGCGGACGGCCTCTCGACGGCGGTGCCGGCCGGCTCGCAGGTCTCGTTCGCCGGCGAGGCGAGGGGCGCGGACCCCTTCACGCCGTTCGAGGAGCAGATCCACAAGCTGATCGTGCTCATGAGCACGGGCGGGACGCTCACGAGCCTCGCGGAGTCCGGCGCGGGCACGCTCGCCGGCAACGCGCAGATGGAGGTCTGGAAGCAGATCGTGAAGCGCGACGGCGTGGCGATCGGCGCGGCGATCGACCGGGCGGTGTGCCGGCCGCTGCTGCGCGGCATCCGCGACTTCGCCGGCCGGGCGCCGCTCGTGAAGTTCGAGCTGGGCGGCGACCGGCAGCTGGAGCCGGGGGAGATCTTCGACGTCGCCGCCAAGGCGCGGCAAGCCGGCTACCGGATCGCGAAGGACGAGCTGGAACGGGCGACCGGCTACACGCTCGAAGAGGACCCCTCCGCGGGGGCCGGAACGCCCGGAACCGGGCTTCCGGGCGGCGGCGGGTTCGCCCTCAACGCCAAAACCCCGTTGCAATTTGGCTGCAGCCCGTTGCAAAACGCGAGGAGCGCTACGGACGGCAAATCCCCCGACCCGACCCCTGCCCGCGCCTTAAAACGCATTCTGGAGGCCTTCCGCGCCGACCTGGGACCGGCGGCCGAGGAGCTACAAAGGGTCCTCAAGCTCCCGGAAGCCGAAATGCGGGCCGCCTGCAGGTATCTTTCAGACCGCCTGCCGGACCTTCTGCCGAAGGATCCGGCGATGGCCGCAATCCTCGCCGAGGAGCTCGCCGGCGCGTTCGCCGAGGCGGCCGGGGAAACCACGGAACACACGGACGGCACGGAAGCGCTGGCAAACGAAGACCGCGAGGCGGACGGCCAGTTCGCGCCGAAGGGGACCGGAGACCAGACAGGCGGAGGTTCCGCCGGGTCGGCTCCGTCCGACCCGAAGAAGGAAGAAGGCGAGAAGAAGATCGAAGTCGGATCGACGAACCCGGATCCACCCGAGGTGCAAGCCGAACAACTCGCCAAGGCCAAGGCCGCGTTCGAGAAGTGCATCGCGGACCAGGCCGACGTTACCGACGCCTTTTCGCGCGGCGACATCGGAAGCATCGACCTGAGGTGGGGGGATTCGAAGAAGGGAATCTGCCATCTCAAGGCAAGACGCGACGCCTATGCGGCGAAGCATCCTGGAGAACCGGACGGCGCCGCCACGCTGGCCCGCATGCCGGAAACCATCATCAAGGGGACGGTCGAGGAGGTCTACTCCAAGAGCGGACACACGTCGATCTTTCTCGTCCACGACGGCTTTAAGGCCGTTCTGACGAGGGATCGCGAAGGCGGAAACCACTGGCTGCTCTCCGGCTACAAGATCGACGAAGGCGCGCGAGGATACCGCAAGAACGAGTTGTGGCGGCGGTACGCAATCGGGGAAGGTGTCAATTCCTCCGACGCTACGCATCCACGGCCTACGAGCGCTTCGTCCGTGAACGGGTGACCGCCGCCAACGCCAACCAGTCAACCACAAACCGATTTCCAAGTCAAGCATGAAATGAAAACGACGAAACGCTTCTGCAACGCCAATGCGGCCGCGCCGCAGGGGACCGTCCGTGCCGGCGACGAGACGGTCGTGCAGCTCGTCCCCCCCGGCGACTGGCCGCAGTGGGACGAGGACGGCAGGGAGTTCAGCCAGAAGTGCGACGAGGAGACGTTCCGGCGCCTCCTGGAGAACTTCTCGGGCGAGGTCCTCGTGGACGCCGACCACGCCTCCGAGCGCGGCGAGGCGCGCGACACCCGCGCCTACGCCTGGATCCAGGCGCTCTCGCTGGACGAAAGCGGCGCGCTGTGCGGAGCCTTCAGGTGGACGGACATCGGCGCGGAGGCGGTGTCGAACCGCCGCTACCGCTTCGTCTCCGTCTGCTGGGCGTGCGAAAAGGTCGAAGAGCCGAAGGGGCGAACGGTCAAAGGGTCGAATCGCGTGCGAGTCGGACCGGAAGACTGGCGGCCCGTCAAGCTCGTCTCCGTCGCGCTCACGAACACGCCGAACATCCCCGCGAAACCGATCTTGAACCAAGAAAGCGCCGGCGGCGCATCCGCCGATCAACCCGAAAACAAGGAAACGCCCAACATGGACGAACTCAAAACGCTCCTCGGCCTCGCGCCCGAGACGCCCGACGACGAGGTGATTGCCAAGGCCGTCGCGACGCTCAAGGCCAACGCCGAGGAAAAGGCCAACGCCGAGGCCGACGCCTTCGCCGAGGAGAACAAGGACAAGGTCCAGGACGCCGCCAAGCTCCGCGACGCCTACCTCCGCAGCCCCGAGCTGGCGCGCGAAATCGTCGCCAACTTCAAGGCCCCCGCTCCGGCCCTCGCCCCCGCTCCGGCGAAGGTCGTCTGCGACTCGACGAAGGCGCAGCGGCCGGATCTCGGCCGCGACAGGCCGCTCTCCGAGCAGCTGCGCGGACTCTCCCCCGAAGAGGCGAACAAGCGCCTCCTCGAAAACGCCTGACCCCCAACCAAAGGAACACGAAACATGTCCACCTCCCTTACCAGCCCCGGCCTCGTCTTCGCGGCCAACCGGGCCCTCATCGGCGCGCACCGCGCCATCGCCAAGACCAGCCAGTTCGCGACCGACTTCTCCGCCGACGCGGCGAACCCCGGCGACACGATGGCCGTCGAGTTCTTCGACACCGACCCCGCCACGGACTACAACGAGGAATCCAACAACTACGGCACCGTGAACGGCACCGTCGGGGACGTCAAGGTCACGTTCGACAAGCGCGTCAAGAAGACCTACGGCTACAAGCCGACGGACCTCCTGAAGGCCTCGGCAAGCATCTGGACGCGCAAGGGCGACGCGGCCGGCCTCGCGGTCGGGCTCGCGATCGAGAAGAAGATCGCCGCCCTGGTCAACCGGACGGACATCCCGAAGACGGGCGACGGCTTCGGCGCCTACAACGAGCAGGTCGTCGCGAGCATCACCAAGAAGGCGCTCTCGAACCTGCGCGCGGCGTGCGCCGACGTGGGCGAGGCCGGCATCGACCCGGCCCAGACGATCCTCGTCCTCACGCCGTCCGCGTTCGCCGACGCGCTCGCGCTCTTCGACGCCAACGTCTACGGCGGCTCCGAGGCGATCCGCCTCGGCATGCTGCCGGGGCTCTACGGCTTCAAGGGCGTGATGGAGCTGCAGCTCTCCAAGACGGCCGGCGAGAACCTCGTCGGAGCGCTCATTCCGGCCGACGCGCTCGGCGTGGCCGGCCGCACGATCCCCGCGGACGACGTGGGCGACGGCGCGGAGTGCGGCTTCACCACGGACGACGCCAGCGGGCTCACGATCGGCACCTACGCCTTCGTGGACCACAACACCCGCACGCACAAGTTCACGATGGAGGCGCTCTTCGGCGCCAAGCTCATCCAGCCGGGCAAGTGCGTCCGGCTCGTGTCCTCGGCCACCGCCTAGCGGGGCGCACCCCGCCACGGGCCGGCTTGCCGTGCCCGTGGCGGGGTCCTCACCCTTCCACCACCTTTTCCCTCCGCCCATGAAACGCCTTCTTTCCCTCCTTTGCCTTTTCGCCGCGACAGCCGCCGTGGCGGAAATCTCCGTCTACGAACTGGGCGCTGCGCAAGCGGCTGACACGTCGGCGATGTCGGCGCCCGTCTCCGTCGCGGAAGCCGGCGCGGTCGTCGCATTCGCCGGACAGTCTCCCTATGGCTCCAATGTCGGCGCACCATCCCTCTACCTCGTCCGCGAGGCGTGGACGAACGCGGCGGTCGTGACGCCGCACGCCTGGACGAACTTCACCTACTCGGTTTCGTACACGAACACGGTGTGGTCCGGCACGAACGCGACCGTCACCGTCGTCACCAACACGGCAGTGCGGCCCTACGCGAGCTTCCCGGACACGATGACCGGCTACTGGACGAACGCGACGGTCCGGACGTGGGCGACGACGAACTGGATCCCGGCGCTCTGCTCCGCAACGACGAACCATGTCGTCTATCTGGACGACTACGAGAACTACGATGGCAACAGCCTTTCGCAGACGAACGGCATCCGGTTTTTCGTTGCACCCGGCGACAAGCTGCTATACCGGTTCAGTTCGGACTCCGTTCCGTCCGGATTTCGCGCGACCGTCTGGATCGAGCATTGACCATGAGCAACTGGATCGTCCCCACCGAAACCGACCTCGCCGGCACGCTCTCGCAGCGCGAGATCGACGCGTTCCGCGCCTCGCCCGCGGCGAGCATGGACGCGGATCCGGTGCGCGCGCTGCAGGACCAGGCCGCCGGCCAGGTCCGCGCCGCGTGCCGCAGCAACGGTCGCGTAAAGATGGACGCCTCGGCGGTGAGTTCCATTCCACGCTCGTGCCTGCGGGCGCACTGCGCGATCGTCGCCTTCGACGTCCTCAAGCGACTCCCGACACCGGTTGGCGAGGACCGGCGCACGGCCTACCGGGACGCGCTCGCGTTCCTGGAGAAGGTCGCCGCCGGCGCGATCACGCCCGAGGGTGCGGACGACGAGGACGACACCGGACTCGCCCACGCCCTTCCCGCCTCCGCCGAGCCCCACGTCCCGCCCCGACTCCTCGACTAGCCCCCGAACATGCCCGCACCCGCCTTCAGCCTCTCCCTCAAGGGGGACGAAGAGCTGGCCGACGCCCTGGAGCGCCGGCTGGCTCCGCCGGTCCGGTCTTCGACCAGGACGCCCGCTTCCTCGCCGACTAGCTCGACATGAAAAAGACAACCGACAAACAAGCATTTCCGCCGCCGCCCCGCCGCGGGCGCCCGGCCCGCCGCCGGCTCACCAACCGGGAGCTGGCGGAGAAGTACCGCCCGCGCTTCACCTGCGCCGGCTGCGGCCGCACGTTCCGCATCCCCGACTTCAAGGCCGAAATGCGCGACATGCGCCACTACGTCGTGCTGGGCGGCCGCAAATATTGCTCCAAGTGCGCGGCGGCGAGGCAGCCCCGCCGCGCGAGTCCCGAGGCCTGGGCGCAGAGCGAAAACTACCTGCCCCTGCCGCAGAAAGGAGGGCGCAGATGAGCGTCTGGACCAAACTGCGCCGCCGCATCCTGGACGCGGTGCTCTCCGCGCTCGGCCTCGCGCCCGAAGAGCCGCGCGCCGCCGCGCCGGAAGGCGATTGTTACGGCGTCGGCTGGGAAAGCCCCGCCGCCGCCGCGCCGCAGAGTCCTGATGGCGAGGCTCCGTCCGCGCCAAGCTCCGCTGCGGAAAGTCCTGATGGCGAGGCTCCGTCCTCGCCAATCGCGCCGATCCTCTTCAAATTCGGCGGCGTCAAGGCCGACCCGGCCGAAGACGCGCGCTGCCGCATTTCCGGCCTCAAGATCGGCTCGACCGGCCTCTCCTTCCACTGGGACGGCGGCATCCCGGCAGGCTGGAAACGCGGCGCCACCGCCAAAGGCCCCATGGTGCTTGCCTGCGCCTTCTACTGGGACGAGCGCGCCGGCGCCTGGACGGGCGGCAAGTTCGATTGGATCGACGAGAGCCGCACCACGCGCGATTTCGCCAACATCCGCGAGGGTTACGGCGGCTGGGACGCCGCCGCGTTCTTCGCCGCCCCGCGCCGCGCCTTCTGCGTGGCTTCCGCCGACGGCAAATACCGCAGCAACCTTCTCTCCGAGTAGCCCCATGCCCGCCCCCGCGTTCAGCCTCTCGCTCAAAGGCAACACCGAGCTTGCCGAAGCGCTCGAAAAGCGCCTCGCGCCGCCGGAGGCGCTGGCGGACGCCGCCGCGCGCGGCGTCTCGAACCTCGTTGTCGACCACCTTCGCGCGCGGAACGCCTCGGCGGCGCACCGCGAGGGCTTCACGCCGAGCGGCTA
>JAFUXX010000336.1 GCA_017476965.1 Kiritimatiellia bacterium
CAGCGCCGGGAGGCGCACCGTGCGGAGGCCCGCCGGGACGGGCGCGTCGTGGAAGCTCGACCACGAGGCGCGCAGCGAATCGCACCAACGCGGGTTGACGTCCGCCGCCGTCACGGACCCTTCGCGCGAGAAGCGTTCGTTCTCCGCCAGCACCGCGCCGTTGAAGGCGAGCAGCGCGTGGCCGGAAAAGACCACGTCCGCCGTCGATTCGCCGACCCCGGCGCCGGCGAGCGCGTACGCGCAGCAGAGGCGGGCGCTCTGGCCCGCGACGAGCGCGCGGCGGTAGTCCGCCTTGGCCACCAGTTCGTTGCCGGCCGAGAGGTTCAGGACCACCTGCGCGCCGCCGAGCGCGAGCGCGGCGGAGGGCGGCACGGGCGCCCAGAGGTCTTCGCAGATTTCGACGCCGAACCGGACCTCCTCCGCGCCTTCGCCGCACGCGAACACGAGCCCCGCGCCCGCGGGAACGTCCGCGCCGCCGAAACGGACCGTCTCGCCGGAAAATTCGCGCACGGAACGGAACTGGCGCTTTTCGTAGAATTCGCGGTAGTTGGGCAGGTATTCCTTGAACGGCAGCCCCAGCACGCGCCCCGCGCCGAGCACCGCGGCGGCGTTGAAGAGACGGGCGCCGGCGCGCAGCGGGAAGCCGCAGACGAGCAGCGTGCGGCGGCCTTCCGTGGCGCGGGCCAGCGCGAGCGTTTCGCGCTCCGCGGCGGCGAGCAGCGCGCGGTTCTCGAAAAGGTCGCCGCACGAGTAGCCGGTGACCGAAAGCTCCGGGAAGAGCGCGATCGCGGCGCCGGCCGCTTCGGCGCGGCGGTAGAGTTCGAGAATCCGCGCGGTGTTGAAAGACGGGTCCCCGGGACGCAGGGACGGCACGCACGCGGCAATGCGGGTGAATCCGTTCATGGGGCGGATTCAACCACAACGTCCCCCCGACCGCAAGCGATTTTTCGGGGATTTGCCTCCGGTCTTTTCGGGCAGCAGGCGGAAAAGCGCTTCGGACGCCCTCTCGGGCAGCGACGCGAGGAGCCAGGTGCCGAACCGCATCTGCCACGGAAAAGCGACGAGACCGCGCCCGCGCGCGATTCCGCGGCAGACGATGCGCGCGGCGGCGTCCGCCTCCATGAAAAACGGCATCGGGCACTCGTTCCGGTCCGTTATCCGCGAGCGCACGAAGCCCGGGCAGACCGTTGTCACGGAGATTCCTTCCGGCGCGAGCCGTCCGCGCCACGCCGCGCCGAGCGCCTTGACGCACGCCTTCGACGCGCTGTACGCCGGGCACTGCGGCATCCCGTGGTAGCCGGTGAGCGACGAAGTGATGGCGAGCCTTTTCGCGGTGCGCTGTACTCCGGGGCGGCGGTAGGCGTCGATCGCCGGAAGCAGCGTGTTCAGGACGCCGCCGACGTTCACGCCGAACACGCGGCGGACCGCGCTTTCGTCGTCCTCCGCGCCTCCGGCGGACACCCCTGCGTTCGCGAAAACGAGGTCGAGCGGCGCCTCGGCGTCGCACTCTTCG
>JAFUXX010000337.1 GCA_017476965.1 Kiritimatiellia bacterium
ACCGGCGCGGGCTCCATGTCCGCCGTCGCGCCGCCGCCGGCCGCGGCCGCGCCGGAGGATTCGCCGGCGAGGATGCCGCGGAGACGGGCGACGTCGGAAAAGTCGATCGACGAAATCTGCGCCAGCAGGGCTTCGCGCGAGCCGGGAGCGAGTTCGTCCCAGAACGCCAAAAGATGTTCCTGTCCGGCTGCGGACAGCGTTTCGCGGGCTTCTTCGAGTGTCATCTTGCAAAAAAGCCGCCGGGCGGCGGCGTCTTCGGAAATTGGTCGGAGCGGGGGGATTCGAACCCTCGACCTCAAGGTCCCAAACCTTGCGCGCTACCACTGCGCAACGCTCCGGGTGCGTTCGGAGGCCGAATGATACCACCATCGACGGCTCCGGGCAATCGGAGATTCGCCCGCGCGGCGCGCGGAAACGACGCCGCGCGGATCCGGGGTTCTCCGCTACGCTTCGGCGGCGGCGGCCATGGCGCGCTCTTCGCGGAGGACGTCAGCCAGGCATGCCGCGGTGCGCGAGCGGGCCGGAGGACGGCGCGCCAGGCGGTCCGGCGGGCCGAACGCGACGATCGAGCCGCCGCCGGCGCCGCCTTCGGGGCCGAGGTCGAGCAGGCAGTCCGCGTCGAGCATCACGTCGGTGTTGTGCTCGATGGCGACCACGGTGTGGCCGGAGTCCACGAGCCTGTGGATCACGGAGAGCAGCTTCGCGACGTCGGACGGGTGCAGGCCGACGGTGGGTTCGTCCAGCACGTAGAGCGTTTTCGCGACGCGCGCGTCCGGGCGGCCCGACGCGCAGCGGGAGAGTTCCGTGACGAGCTTGATGCGCTGCGCTTCGCCGCCGGAAAGCGTCGAAGACTGCTGCCCGAGAGGGAGGTAGCCGAGCCCGACGTCGCGCAGCAGCGCGAGCGGGGCGGCGACCTGCGGCACGCCGCGGAAAAGCTCCAGCGCTTCTTCGACGCCCATGCGGAGGACGTCCGCAACGCTCTTGCCGTTCCAGCGCGCCATCAGCGTTTCGGGGTTGAAGCGCGCGCCGCCGCACGCTTCGCACGTGGTGGTGACGTCCGGCAGGAACGCCATTTCGCTTTTCACGACGCCCTGTCCCTCGCAGACCGGGCAGCGCCCTCCCGCCACGTTGAACGAAAAACGCGCCGGGCCCCAGCCGCGTATCCGCGCTTCGGGAGTGGAGGCGAAAAGGTCGCGGATCGCGCCCCAGAAGCCGACGTACGTGGCGGGGCAGGAGCGCGGAGTGCGACCGATCGGGCTCTGGTCCACTTCGAGCGCGCGCTTGACCGCCTCCCAGCCTTCGACCGCGCGGCAGCCTACCGGCTTCGCGTCGCCGCCGCCCGTGACCGGCGCGAGCGACGCGTACAGCACGTCGCGCACGAGCGTCGATTTGCCCGATCCGGAAACTCCGGCCACCACGGTGAAGCGTCCGAGCGGGAACGACGCGTCGACGTCCTTGAGGTTGTGCAGCGTCGCGCCGCGGACCGTGACGGAGGCCGCGCCTTCGAGCGGACGCCGCCCGCCGGGGCGCACGGGGTGGGGCAGGGGGACGGAGAGCGCCCGGGCCGTTGGCGACTCCGGGTTCTTCGCGATCTGCGCGAGCGGGCCTTGCGACAGCAGCGTGCCGCCGCGCGAGCCCGCGCCGGGGCCGAGGTCCAGCACCCAGTCCGCGCGGCGCATCGTGCGCGGATCGTGCTCCACGACGACGACGGTGTTGCCCTTGTCGCGGAGGGCGCAAAGGGTGTCCAGCAGGACGTCGGTGTCGCGCGGGTGCAGGCCGATTGTCGGTTCGTCCAGCACGTAGCAGACGCCGCGCAGGTTCGAGCCGAGCTGCGCGGCGAGGCGGATGCGCTGGCCTTCGCCGCCGGAGAGCGACGGCACCGCGCGGTCGAGCGAAAGGTAGCCGAGCCCGACGCGGTGCAGGAATTCGAGCCGCGAGCGCAGGTCTTTCACGGGGCCGTCGGCGATCGCCGCTTCGCGCTTGCCGGGGCGGAACGCCGCGAACCACGCCGCGGCGCGGTCCACGGAAAACGCCGCGAAATCGGCGATGCCGAGGCCGTGCCAGCGGAACGCGAGCGCCTCTGGGTTGAGGCGCGCGCCGCCGCACGCGGGGCACGTCGCGGCGCCTTCCTCGGGTTCTTCCTCGCGCTCGGCGT
>JAFUXX010000338.1 GCA_017476965.1 Kiritimatiellia bacterium
CCGTGCCTTCGCCGCCGAGCGAAACGACGAGCGGGCGGCCGTAGCGCGTGAACGCGAACGATTGCGCCGGGTTGCTTCCGGCGAGCGCGGCGGCGGCGGCGCGGGCGAGATTCCAGGGAGTGCGCATGGCGGGATGGGGTTGAAAGGTTGAAAAGTTGAAAGGGCGGCTAGCGGCGGCGCTGGCGGGTCGTGCGGCGGCGTTTGACGCGGACTCCGGCGGCGCGCGCGTCGGCAATGCGGGCGGAGAGCGGCAGGTCGGGAGCGCCCATGACCTGATCGAGATACCGGTCGTTCCGGCGTTCGATGGCGGATTTCGTCGCGCCCTCCACCCATCCGGCGAGGCGCGGGCCGACGAACGCGGCGATGGCGTCCACGAAATCGCGGCGGGGCTGTTTCGGCGCGGTATGGAGCAGGCGGCGGACGAATTCGCGGTCGTTTGCCGAGGCTTGCGGACGGCGCGCGAAGACTTGCCGGTAAATCGCGTGGCGGGTTTCGGGCCTGGCAAGGCGCGTCTCGCCGCCCACGGTGCCGTCCTGCCAGCGTTCGACGTATTGCGCGAGAGTGCCGGCCCAGCCGACTTGCGCCGTCCCGGCGGCGGAGTTGACGCGCAGCAGAACGGACTCTTTGGCGGCGAGCACGGCCGGCGGATTCTGGCCGTGCAGAAGGTCGTGGATGGTGGACTTGGCCTTGAACGCCGGGACGATTTGTTCACCGGTTTTCTTGAACACCACGTCGCCGTTGTTTTGGACGGCTTGCAGCATGTAGCCGCGCACCATGTTCGCGGCGCGGACGAGCGCGATGCGTTGCACCTTCTCCACGTCGCGCAGGGCGCGGTCCACGGTCTGCCGGAGACCGCGCGCGTCCACGCGGACGGTGAAGGAAATCGGTGCTGCGGCGGCCATGCTATGCGCCCTCCCTTGTCGAGCATTTGAGGTGGTAGAGGCCGGAGAGGCGCTGCACCTGCACGACGTGCAGCGCCGGGCGGTCCGCCGCCCCGTCGATCCAGGCGCCCGCCGTGAGCGGCACGGAGGCCGTCCAGGCGGCGACGGGGAAGCGCACCACGAACTGCCACGGCGCCGGATCGGCGCCCTCCATGAACTGCGGCGCGCCGGCGTCCTGCACGGACGCGCCGCGGACCTCCACCGTGGCGCCCGTCCGCGCGATGGCGTCCGCGCCGGTGTCTTCGGCGTGGATCGTCACGCGCTCGGTCGCAAACGGGCTTGCGGCGAACGCGGCGGCGAACAGGTTGTCAACAGGTGTCGGCATTTCGGCGGAAATCGCGGGAGGGGTGACAAGTTGTCAGGGTGGCGGAAGCGGAAGAAAAGCGGCGGCGGCCGGGCCGGCGGGAATGAAGAAGCGCCGGGGGAGGCACCCCGGCCGCCGCCGCGCGGGGCTTACGCCGTGGCGGCGGACACGAGGCGGACGCAGACGGCGGGCTTGATGATCGCCGCGCCGAAAAGCGCCTCCATCGTGAACTTGTGTTCGCGCGTGGCGTGGTCGACAAAGGCGTAGGTGCCGACGGTGAGGCCGGATTCGTTGTCGGTGGTGAAGCCGCATTCCGCGCCGCCGCCCATGTCGTCGGCGGGGATCGTGCGGCCGGCGACGACAAGCGCCTCGGACGGGATCAGCGCGCCGTTGAGCTTTTCGGCGGCGGTGGTCGAGAGGTGCGCCTGCATGACGGCCTTGAAGCCGTAGAGGCCGGGCACGACGCCGCCGCGGATCGCCTCGGTACCGCCGAAGGTGGAGGCGTCGAAAATCGAAAGCACTTCCGCAAACATCTTCGGAGTGAGCAGCAGCACGGTGTCCGCCGGGTCGGCACCCACCTTGTCGCACTTGTCGCGCAGGTCCGCGAGCGTCGCCTTGGTGGCGGAGGCGAAGACGACCTCGTTGTTGGCGGTGCCGCTGTCGGTCTTCGGGATGTTCGCGAGCGTCACGAGACCGCAGACGGCGGCGTCCACGGCGCGGGCGATGGCGACGCCGGCCGCTTCGCCCATGCGCGTCCAGATCGCCGGATTCGTGGCGAGCTTGTCGGTCGGGTTGTAGGCGTAGGTCTTCTTGACGCGGTTCGTGAACGTGACGGTCGCGTTGGCAATGGAGCCGTTGACGGTGCCGTAGTTGTTCGTGCTGGCGTTGTAGGCCGTGGCGGCGGCGGTGTCGAAAACGTGGACCTTCATCGTCGCGCCGGGCTGCGCGGCGTCGGCGGAGAAGTCGGTCGAGAAGTTCGACACGCGGGTGATTGCGGGCTTGGCGGCGAGAAGCGCCTTGTTGGCCGCAAATACGAGCTGGGGATCGTTGAGAGAGGAGGCCATGTCGGTATCCTGTTGGTTCGGGTTGTTTGTCGTTTGGGGTTGTCTTGCTGTCGGCTTGTGGCTATTTGCGGCCGTAGGCTTCCAGAAGGGCGGCGCAAGCCTGGTCGGGCGAAAGTCCTTTCAGGCGGGCGGAAATGTTCTGCGGGGTGATCGGGTCCGGCGACGGCGCGAGGGCCTTGCCGACGAGCGCGGCGTGGTTTGCCTTTTCGGTTTCGAGCGCGGCGGCGAGTTCGTCCGCCCGCGCGGCGGCGGCCTTGGACGCTTCCTCGTATTTCGCGATTGTCGCTTCGGCGGCGGCGAGCGCCTTTTCCGCGATTTCGGCGCGCTTGAGGGTCGCGGCGGCGAGCGCTTCGGCCTTGGCGAGAGAGTCGGCGAGCGTCGCGGCGGCGTCCGGGAGGGCGGCGGACGGCGCGGGAGACCCTGACAAGTTGTCAGGGTCGGCGGCTGGCAGGTCCGGCGCGGTTCCGGCTGCGGGGCCGGCGGGAGCGCCCTCCGGCGCCGGCGAAGCGGAAGCGGGAGCCGCGGCGGCTTCCTCGTCCTTCGCCGGGTCTGGGGCAGGGGGTTCGGATTCGTTCATTGTTGCGGTGGGGTTTTGGGGTTCGTGAACGGGGGCGGCGAAGAGCGCCGCGACGGCGGGGACGTAAGCCGAGAGCGCCGAGACGGCCTTTCCGGCGGGAATCCTGAAAGGCGTCGCGGCGCCCTTGACGATCTTCTGCACGATGCCGAGCGCAAGCGCTTCCTTGGCGTCCAGCCAGAGCGCGCGGTCGTCGCGGAAACCTTCCTCGACGCGCTTTTCGTCCATGCCGCGCGCGACAAGCGCCGCCTTGATCGGCGCGTTGATGCGGTCGATGGCGTCCGCCGCGTCGCGCAGCGCGCCGGGACCGGCCTCGGTGATCGTGCGGGCGGAGTGGAACATGAAGCGCGTGTTTTCGTGGCATTCGACGCGCGCGCCGCATTGGAGCGCGAAATACGCCGCCATGCTCGCGGCCATGCCGCCGACGGTGACGCACTTGTAGCCCTTGAAAGACTGGAACGCGGCAAGCATTTCGTTCCCGGCGTCCACGTCGCCGCCCGGCGAGTTGATCCACACTTCGACGTCTTCGCCGTTTTCTTCCGCTTCGCGCAGCGCCTTCGTGAAGAAATTGACCGGCGACACGATTCCGTCGTCGACGTAATCGGAGAACACCGCCGGAAGCGGCCCGGAAATGACACCTTGGATCGAAATGCGTTTCATGGTGTTGGAGGATTGTTGGATTTACGTTCGAGCATGGCGCAGATTTGCCGTTCACGGTCGGAGAGCGGCCAGAAACGGGCGCCGGCGCGTTCGGCGGGCGGCGTGTAGCAGTCGTCCGTCGTCTTCTTCGGCTTGAACTTGTCGAGGAACGCGGCGTATTCCTCCGAGACTTCCTCGAAGGTGCCTTGTTTTTCGATGGCGGGTGCGGCGGGCATTTTTGCAGTTGAAATCAGGCGGCGTTTGCGGTAGTCTCCCCGTTGCCATGACGGAAACGGGAAGTGTGTTCGGGGCGCTTCGCCCATTGGCACCGAGGAAGCGGAAGTCGCGCTACACGAAAGGTGCCCCGATGCTCGTCCTCCGCCCGGAATGGGGCGGCGTCTACGCATGGATCCGCCGTGCGGACGGATCGCACGATCCAATCGGTTTCGCGGACAACTTCTTCGGCAAAGCCGCGGAGTTCGGGAAGACGACGGGCGCGAGCCGCGGCCTCGTCCGGGACCTTCGCAAGTGGCTGGGCGCCTTCGAGACGCTGATCGAGCCGAAAGACGCACCGCTTTCCAAAAACAGGGACAAGCGCATCCGTTCCATGATTGAACTTCTGGACGCCCGCGCGTTTGAATTGGCGCGGCGTCTGAAGGCGGAAGTCGGAGACCGCTTCCGCGTCGCCGTCGCGCCGCTGCGCATGAAATGGCGCGATATGGAAGTGTGACATTTCAATCAACGGAGAAAGTGAATACTTCGCGGATGTTGCCCTTGGCGTCTGCGAATACGATAGCGCGGAACGCAGGGCGGTCGCCCTTTGCAGCATAGTCCTTGCGGTATTTCGTCCGTTCGCGGAAAATTCCATCCCTGCCTTGGTGCAGTTCCGTCCGGCTCCGTCCGTTGCGCGCGGCGTCGATGGCGAAGAGAATGCGGTGGCAGCGACGTCGGTAGTCGGCCGGGGCATGGTCGTCCTTGGCGTGTGTGCCGGCGCCGAGCAGTTTTTCCTTGCGGAAAACGACCGTCCGGCCGTTGCGGTCGCGGACTTCGACGGGTTCGGAGAGAATCGTCTCGGCGTCGCCGATGCCGACGGAGCGGACTGGACCGGAGAGCAGGGCCGCGCGTTCGCAATGAGTGCAGCCGCCGTCATCGCGAAGAAAAGCGCCGCATTTGTCGCAATGCGTTTCATTTGCCATTTTCCCCTTCCTCGTTGTCAAACTCGTCCAACGCCTCGCGGGCTTCGTTCTCGTCCACGGGTTCCCAATCGTCGTCACGCCGGCTTCCGCCCTCCCCTGACAAGTTGTCAGGGTCGGAAGGCGCGGCCGGGTCGGCGAAGCCGCCGCCGGACGCAGGCCATTGCGAGAGGCGGAGGCCAAGCCGGGCGATTTCCGCTTGCTCGTCGGCGAGCTGCTGGAGATGCGCGCGCCAGTTCGGGCCGAAACGGTCCTGAAAGGTCGTCATGCCGGACGCGATTCCGTCGCGGAACGCGGCGACGCTCTTTGTCTCGTCCACGCTTGGCGCGTGCGGGTAGATCCACGCGATGGACGCGGCCCAATCTTCGACGGGCGGCGGGTCGAGCGCGCCGACGGCGACGCCGTGCGCGATTGCCTTTGCGGCGATCCAGTCGGAAAATGCGTCCTCGATGAATTGCTGGTTGTCCGCAAACGTCGCCCAAGTCATGGCAAGATCGCCGCGGAAAGCGGTGTAGCTCGAATCCGTGCGGAAAGTCGCCTGGCTGTGACCGATGCCGAGCGCCATGCCGGCCATGTCCATTCCGAACTTGATGAACGGTTCAAGATTCGAGTTCGGAGTGGAAGGGTCCTTGTACTTGATGTCGCGGACGCCTTCCACGTAGTCAACGCCAACGCCGCTCTTTTCGAGCGCCGGGAGCGCGGGGCCGTCGATCTCCGCGGCGGAGGAGTCCGGGGCGGCGTCCGTGGCGGCGTCGGCGGCGGCCAGTTTCGAGAGCGTCGCGCCGGGGTTCACGTCTAGCCCTTCGTCGTCCGCTTCGTCCGGCGTCTCCATCAGGACCGTTGCCGGACGGCTGCTGTTCTGCTTGGCGGCGATGCGCTCCATCTCGAACATTTCGTGATTGTCCGCGATGACGGGCGCGGCGGCAAACGCCTCGGGAGTGCCGCGGAGCTGGCGGAGCCGGAATTTGCGCGAAACGTGCCGCCACGGGGCGGCGTCCGGGTCGTCCGGGTCGCATGCGAGCACGAGCGCGTTTTCCGCCCGCGTTTCGTTCAGGCCGCGTTCGCGCGAGACGATCACGCCGCATTTGCGGCCCAGCTTGTCGAAGATGACGCCGGAAACCTGAGACAGGCCGCGCGCGGCGTAAGGCGCGAAGTCGGCGGCGGCGAGGTTGCAGATCTGGTCGCTCTCGAAGAACGCCACGCGGCCCGTTCCGGCACCGCCGGAGAGCGCGCC
>JAFUXX010000035.1 GCA_017476965.1 Kiritimatiellia bacterium
CACGCATTCGACGAAATCCCCGGGTTTGGCGGTCGCGGGGAGGCCTTCGACGAACGTGACGCCGTCGATGCCGTCCGGCGCCTGCCGCTCGGAGCGCCCGGTCCACGGGCCGCCGCGGCGGGCGGGGGGCGTTTCGAGCAGGACGGTCTGGCGCGCGCCGACGAGCGAATCGAGCTTTCCGGCGACGACTTCGGCCTGCGCCTGCATGAGGCGGCGGCGGCGCGATTCTGCGGTGCGCGGGGAAACCCGGCCGGGCATGGAAAACGCGCGGGTGCCTTCCTCCGGCGAAAACGCGAACGCGCCGAGGTGGTCGAACTTCGCGGCGCGGACGAAGTCCAGCAGCTCGCGGAACTCCGCCGCCGTTTCGCCGGGAAAGCCGACGAGGCACGTGGTGCGCAGGACGGCGCCTGGCACGCGCGCGCGGATGCGCTCCGCCATGCGGGGGACTTCGCGGACGGTGTCCGCCCGCGACATGCGCCGCAGGACCGCCGCCGACGCGTGCTGGACCGGGATGTCGAAGTACGGCACGACGTGAGCGCTCGCGGCGACGAAGTCGAGCAGCTCGTCAGTGCAGTGCGCGGGGTGGCCGTAGAGCAGGCGGACCCGGAAGCGGCCGGGCAGCTCGTCCAGGGCGCGCAAAAGGGCGACGAGGTCCGTGCCGTCGCGGAGGTCGGCGCCGTAGCTGGTGACGTCCTGCGCAATCACGTCGAGCTCGCGGATCCCGTGGCCTAGGAGCGCGCGCGCCTCCGCCACGAGCGTCTCCACGGGGCGCGAGCGGAGGCGCCCGCGGATGCCGGGGATGGCGCAGAACGCGCACGCGTGGCGGCACCCTTCGGCGCACTTGAGATACGCGTACGGGCCGGGCGTTAGGACGAACCACGGCTCCTTCGCCGTGAAGAGCTTTTTCGAAGTGCCGGGCGAAACGGCGGAAACGGGCGGGGCGTCCGCGGCGCGGTCGAGCGCGGCGCGCACGACGGAAGGCAGCTTTTCGAGGTCGTCCACGCCGGCGACGGCGTCCACGTCCGGGCAGGCGGCGAAAACGCTGTCGCGGTAGCGCTGCGGGAGGCAGCCGGACACGACCACCGCGCGGACGGCGCAGGAGGGGTCGTCCTTCAGCGCGCAGGCGTTCGCGATGGCGTCGAGAGCCTCGCGGCGCGCGCTTTCGATGAACGCGCAGGTGTTCACGAGGACGGCGTCCGCCTCGCGCTCGGGGACTCCCACGTCGAACCCCGCTTCGCGCAATGCGGAAGCGGCGACCTGCAGGTCGACGAGGTTCTTCGGGCACCCGAGCGAGACGAGCGCGATTTTTTCGCCGCGGCCCGGCCCTCCGGAGGCGGCCCGTTTCGGTGCGCTCTTCATCGGGCTTCGCTCCCGGCGGCGGCGTGTTCGGCTCCGGCGGGCGCGGCGGCGCCTGCGCCCGGCACCCACGAAACGAAAACGGGGCAGTGGTCGGAGATCGTGGAACTTTCGCCGACCCAGCGGCGGACCGGCGCGCCGAGCCCGGAGTGGAAAACGTGGTCGAACGTGGCCGGAGGGTAGAAGTCGTTGGCCGGCAGGGTGGGGCGGTCCGCTTCGGGGATTTCCGCGAAAGCGTCGGCAAGCCCGGCTTCGACGACCGTGCGAAGCGTCTTTTCCTCCGCGAACCGCGGGTCTTCGAGCGCGGTGTTGAAGTCGCCGGCGAGGACGACCGCCGCGGGCGAGCCGTCCGCCGACGGGTGAGCCGCCGCGATTTCGCGGATGCGGCGGACGAGGCCTTCGGCCGAGATTTCGCGCTTGAGCCTGTTGAGCACGGCCTGCTTCTCGGCGTCGAGCCCTTCGGGGACGTAGTTGCTCTTGAGGTGGACGTCGAACACCGCGACGTTGAGCCCGCCCGGCGCGCGCAGCACGGCCCACGCGAATCCGCGCGGCGGAAACACGAAATCGCGCGCGGCCCAGCGTTCGGAACCGGAATCTTCGACCGGGAGGCGCGAAAAGATCGCGAGCTGCTGCAAACTGCGGTTGGTCGGCGTGTAGGAGAAACCGGAGCAGACCGCCAGTCCGAGCCCGCCGCCGAGCTTCGAGGCGAAACTCCGGCACGTCTCTTCGTCGCGGATTTCCTGCACGAGCAGCACGTCCGGAACGGCCTGCGAGCGCAGGTCCGCCGCCGCCACGGCGATCCTGCGGGCTTCCTCCTTTGGCGGCTGCGGCTCGGGCCAGCCGGACGGGAACCACTCCATGTTCCAGGAGCAGAACACGACCGACCCGGGAACGGGGGCCTCCGAAACGGGAGGAACCCGCCGCGACATGGCGGCG
>JAFUXX010000339.1 GCA_017476965.1 Kiritimatiellia bacterium
GCACGCGAGAATCGGCGACACTTCCACGTCGAACGATTCGCACCGCTTCCCGGCGGCTTCCTCCGGATCCGTCCCCGCCACCGCGCAACCGCAATCCGCGCCCGTCCCCCGCGCCGACGCCATCGCGGCCGCGGCGAAGAGACAGAAAATTGACGGAAGGGGAAATCGGAATTTCATCGGAAGTCGGAAGGCGTCCAAACCGCCAACGACGGAACGGTTGTCGCCGACGTACCGGGGGCATCCCCGGAAACGCGGACGGAGAACGGAATGGACAAGGTAGCGGACCGCGTCGGCGTGGCAAACGCATCGACGCCGGATTCCAAAGCCGATCCATCGCCGGAAATCCGGCTGGACAAGGGGGCAATCTCCTTCGAACCGGATTCGAGGCCAGACGTTTCGGGAACCGCGGCAGCCGGCAAACCGTCCTGCTCCAAAAACGCGAATTCGGCTTCTTGGATGTCTCCGTGCCACATGGCCGAATCCTCGCGACCGGCGAAGGCGCCGACGGAGAAGGGGGCCTCTTCGGGAACGACGGCGGCGACGAAGCCGAGCGCGACGCACTCGCCGTCCAGCCAGATGCCGGAAACCGATCCGTCGGAAACGAGTTCGACGAAATGCCAGGTTCCGGGTTCGAGCGCAACGGAGGCGGTCAGCCGGCGAGCCGCGGGATCGGGTCCGAAAAATGCCGAAAGAACGCCCTTGTCATCGGTACACAGCGCGAATCCATCCGTCCAGGAATCCGGATCGGCGACCTTGGAGAAAACGGGAACCGCAGGACAAAACGAGTCCGCGAGCACCCAGGCGGAGGCGGAGAACGCGGAGGCGTCCGACGCGTCGCGGCCTGCGAAATCGTCCGAAGCGGAACGTTCGGACGCGATGGCCGGAACCGACGCCGCGCAACAGGCGGGAATCAGGATTTGCAAAAACGTCTTTCTCATTGCATGAAGCCGGTTTTCGGGATGGTTGCCGGAGTTCCGCAGCCTTCGCATCCGGGGAAAACGGACGCCTTCCGGTTCGACACCCAGAACGAACGGGTGCGGCCTTTCGAAGGCTTTGGAAGGGAGAGCACGGTTCCGGAGTCCGTCACGGGAATTTCGTCTCCGGACGCCAGGTCGAAAATCCGTCCGGGGGCGAGCCATTCGGGAAGCGCCGCCCCGAACATCTCCGGTTCCGTTCCGTCTCCGCCGCAGCAAGAGGCGGACGAATCGGAGGGTCCGCGGTCTCCTGGATTTCTCAAATCGCGCAGGACGAACATCGCTCCGGCATCCCCGGTCCACGCCTCGGACACTTCGAGGCGGTCGCGCCGTGAGACCGTCACGGCAACCGGAACGGCCGCGCAAAGCACGGGGCGGAATCGGACAAGGGCGGACGTCGTCCCCCGGACGGTTTCGGCGACGCCGGGGAGTCCGGCAAAAGGGTCGGGACCGCCGTTGAGCCAATATCGCCATTGGACGCCTTTCACGCCCCGCGCGGCAGAGGCGAAAACGAGCGCTTCCAGCGAGGGGGCGTCCAACGACCCGGTTCCCGGGAAGCGGTCGGGAACGAGAACGACGGGATTCGGGAAGGCGGCGCGGACCATCCGGGAGACGATTTCCAGCCGGTCGCCGGTCCGTTCCGGCGCAGGGGACCGGTCCGGCGGCAAATACGGTTTCACGAAAACGGCTTCACCGAAAAGCGGATAAAGCGACCATGCCGTTGGCGTTCTCGCCCGGCAAAAATCGATCCCCGCGAAACGGGCCTGGCAGTCGGCCGCAATGCGCCGCAAGCCGTCCGAGCAGTCCCGGACGGAAAATCCGGGAACGCCCGCTTTCGCGTCCTGGCAAACCGGATCGGAATCCGCACGGAGAACCGCACGGACGGAATCGGGGCTGCACGCTCCCGCAGCGGCGGAAAGGGGCGGCGGATCAAGGGGGCCGCCGCCGGGCCGCAACGCATCGACGGAAAACCACGGGAACGCTTTCACGAAAGCGGTTGCCGACGACCCGTCGGAACAACCGATTTCGATCAGGCGGCAGTCTCCCGTTTTGACCGGATTGCCGAGCCGCGCGCAAAGAACACGCGGTGCATCCGGGTTCGAGGGAAAAAGCACCGCAAACCCGGAAACGTTTTCTCCGTCGATCTTCAACGAAACGGGAGACGAGGCTCCGGCCAGCGAAACCGCGACGGCCGATCCGTCGATCGCCCAGGCCACGTACCGGATTGCGGCGGTACGTTCCGGCGGGCGGGACGGATCGGGCAAGGCGACCGAAAGGACCGAGCCGTCGTCCATGCGAAACACAGCGACGCGCGGCCCCGCATGCGCCGCTCTTTCCCGGAAACAGGCGAAGAACGAAACGGACCGGCCCGGAAGAATCGTGGCTCCGGGCTGCAGTCGGGCCCACGCCACGACAGAGCCGCGATCCGGCGAATCGGCACGGGGAGGGGGCTTGCCGTCGATGAGGAACGAACGCTCCGACCGTTCCCGAGGACCGAACAAGACATCCGGAACGCGCGTTCCGTCCATCTCGACGGCGACGATGGTACGGGATTCCGTTCCGCCGTTTCCGAGAATCGCCTGCAGGACGTCCCAATCGCCGCCGGAGGATTCCGAAACCCAACGGACGGAAAGCGCGCGGACCGGCGCGTCGCCGGAAACGGGCGAGGCTCCGCCGCCCCGGATTGCGGAGATGCAGGAGGCGCCCGAAACGGCAACGGCCGCCAAGACCGAACGGAAAACGGCCGGACCTCTCATGGATCATCCGCCTCCGCATGGACAGCCGGTCGTGGCGGCGCGAGCAGCGGAACGAGGTTCCGCACCTCGTCCGGCAACTCCTCGCTTCGCCCGGCGAGATTGCATTTTTCTCCGGAGTCCCCGGAAAGGTCGAAAACCATGTCGGGCCGGTCGAATGGCGGCAGGGAAGAAATCTTCCAGCGACGGGTTCGGACGCCGCGCCGGAATTTGTCGGCACCGACGCGGTTGTCGAGGACGACCGGTTTGTCCGGGAACGCCTCGCCTCGCATGGCCGGAACAAGGGAGCGGCCTTGCCAAGAGCCGGGAACCGGCAGGCCGGCCAAATCGAGAAGCGTCGGTCCCAAATCGATCAAACCGACGGAATCCGTCACGATGCAAGGCGAAAACCACCCGGACGAACCGGACGGGCGGACCATCAGCGGAACCCGGATTTCTTCTTCGAAAAGGGAATTTCCGTGGGACGTGAAACCGTGCTCCCAGAATGCGTCGCCGTGGTCGGAGCAAAACGCGACGATGGCGTTGCCCGGCTTGTCCGGGCCGGAGACCGCGTCGAGAAGCGCGCCCACGCATCCGTCTTCGTAGCGGATTTCTCCGTCATAGGCCGCGACGATGCGTTTTTCGACCGGCTCGGGCTGGCGGCCGCCCCGTTCCCAAATCTTCCGCGGGGCCGGTACCGGGTCGGGGGCGAACAGGGCATCGTAGGGGGGCGGGGGCAGGTAGTCCCAATGCACGTCCATGAACAAGACGAACAGAAAAAGCGGTCGTCCGTCCTCCCGGCGGCGGTCGAGCGCCTTTTTCGCGAGCAGGACGACATCGTCTCCGGTCGCCACCATGTCGGCGGGTTCCGAACCGCTCGAAGCCGCCATCGCCAGCGAGTGGTCGTCATACTCGTCGAAGCCCCGTGAAAATCCGTATTTGCGATGGACCATCGGATTGGCAACGACAGCGGCCGTGCGGTATCCGGCGGCGCGGAACGCTTCCGCCAGAGTGGGAGTCGGAATGTCCGCGTGCGGTTTCTCCCAATGGATTCTTCCGTGAACGCCCGGTTCCGAAGACGTGAAAAGCGACATGATCGACGGCTGGGTCCACGGAGCCGAAGCGACGGCTTCGGTGAATTTCGCCGACCCCGACGCGAAGCGGTCGATGGCCGGGGACGTGTCCCTTTCGTAGCCGTAGCAACCCAGATGGTCGGGACGGAGGCTGTCGACGAGAATCAGGACCACGTCCGGACGGCCGGAAAACGCATCCGTTTCCGGAACGCGCGCCGGCGCGTCCGCCGCGGGAGAATGGGAGCGGACGAAGAGCGCGGCGGACAGCGCGATGGCGAGTCGGAGTTTCACCGGACGTCCTCCAGGTCTCCCAGCGTTTGCCTGGCTTTTTCGGCCACCGGATCGGCGGGACGTTCGCGGATCAGCCGCCGCAGCGTTTCCGCGGCCGCCTTTTCGTCCCCGCCGCGGAGTTCGGCCCAGGCGATCGCGTATTCGATTTCCGGTGCCGCGCGGGATTCGGGATGTTCGTCCCGTTCGGAACGAAGCACGCACACGGCTTCCGTTGTACGCCCCGCCCCCGCAAGCGCAAGTCCCTTTCTGTACGCGGCCCTTGCGGAGAGTTCGGGGGAATTCCCGGCGGCGGCCGCCGCGGCTTCCGCGGCGGCAAGGGAGCCTTCCCAGTTCCGGACCGAAAACAGAACGCGCGATTCCGACAAAAGGACTTCGACAAGGTGGAGTCCCCCTTCGCATTCCGCCGCCCACTCGCGCAGACGCTTTCGGGCCGTGCCTGCATCCACCCCGGGGAATGTCGCAAGAAGCAGGCGGTATGCGTCGTCCGGCGGAAGGTCGCGAACCGGTTTTTCGAGAGCCCGGACGAGCAACGGCCTCCATCGCGGGTCGGACGGATCGGCCGAACCGTCGGAAAGGGATGCAAGAAACAGTTTCGCCAAGGCGTCGTTTTTCGCCTTTTCCGGAACGATCGGCGCGCGGCGCGCGGGAGAAACGGCTTCGCGGATTTTTTCAAGATACGGGTTGACGTCCCCCGCAGCGCTTCCGCGATCCGCGTCGTCCGGCATCCCCGCCGGAACGGTGCAGGGAGCGCATGTCGCCGGTCGGGTGACGGTCCGCTCGATTTTCGAAAGGAGGAAATCCGTTTCCGGTAGCGGTTCGGCGGATGCCGGGACGCAGAACAAGGCGGCAAGCGCGGCCGAGCGGAAAGATGCGGCCGTCCGGCTCATGGTGCGTTGCCTCCCAGTACGGCGCGCAAGGCGGACAGGGGGGCGTCCAGATCGTCGGAAGTTCCCATCTTGCTGTCTTTCCCCGCCGGTCCGTAAAGCATCCAATCGACAATCGCGGCGGCGAGCGTTTCGTCGCGCGTGGCGGCAAGCGCCGGGCGGGTCGCCGCCCGGGCGCACTCCGCGAGGGCGTTTTCGGTCATCGGACAAAGCGCAAACGCCGTCATGGCGGCTTCGGTGGCATCAACCGGTCGGTCGAGCCAACACAGTTTCGACGACCGGTCCAGCCATTCCCGCCACGAGGACGGCGCGGGAGTTTGCTCCAACCGGTCCGATTCGGCGTCACGGACGGAATCGCGGAGCCGGGGAAAAGCCGCGAGCGGATTGCGGACGGACGGCTTCCGCTTCGCTTCCGACAGCGGTTCGGAAACGAACTCCAGAAACGAGGCCGCGCGGGCGGCGTTTCCGTCCTCCGCCTTCAACGCGCGGGCCGCGTATTCCGAAAGGCGTGGCCAAGCGGAATCCAGCGCCAGGGAGAGTGCCGTCCTCGCCTCGCATGCGGCTTCAGCGGGGCGGCCGAGCGCAATCAGGATCTTGATTGCTTCCGGTTGGGCCGTCGTAGCCAGATTGCGGAGCGCGCTCCCGCCCGCCGTCGCCGACTTCCGGCGCAATTCCCGGAGCGCCGTTTCCAGCGTTTCCGGGGAAGCGCCGGCGTCGAAAAGATGTTTGGCGACCCAGGCTCCGTTGGATTCGGGGCGGCGCAACACGGAAAGCCGGGTCTCGCAAGCCGCTTCCGTCCGTCCGTCGCGGACGTAAATTCCGTACAGCCGGTCCGCACAGGCGGAATACGCCGGAAACGGACACGTTTTCCCGAAGTCCATCGCCCGCCGGCAGTCCGCCTCCGAGCCCTTCGGATCGTTTTCGCGCGTCAGGCGGAAATCGGCCCGGTAGTTGAGCAGCCGGCACAGCGTCTGGGGGTGTTCTTCGGACGCCTGTTCGATCGCCTTGTCGATCAATGCGGAAAATATGGCATCTTCGCCCAACGCGTCGGCCATCTTGCGGAACGCCCGGAAGTCCGCCCCCACGAACGAAGCGGGGTGTTTCCGGATTTCGGATGCCGCCCGTTCCCACGCGGCCCTCTTTTCCGGTTCCGTGGCAGCCGGGGCGGAAAACGCTTTGAAGGCGGTCTGGACCGATTCAACTGTCGACGTTGGCGGGTTGTCCGCCGCAGCGGCTTGTATTCCGGCAAAAACGGAGGCGAGCAACGCAAGTCGCAAATGCGAACGGACAGGTGGTGCCGCAGAATTCATGCTTGCCTGTGTTCGGTTCATGGATGGAGAGCGCCCCGGCGGGCCTGTCCGGGAAATCCCCGGAAACGCTCGGCCCGCGGCCAGAGTATCCGAAACCATGCGGAAAAGCAAATTCGGATTGACCGGAAAGGCAGTTTCCGCTACCTTTTTCGCGTGCCCCGTTTCCGTCTTTTCTTGTTTCCGGCGTTCCTCTTCGCCGCGGCCGCGATGGCGTCGGCGCGGGGGACGGGCGCGGATTGCGGTTGCGCGGTGGCGGGGACGGATCCGGAGGAAGCCGCCGGGAAGCGGTGCGAATCGTTCGACGTGGAAGTGTCGCCGATTCTCGCGTGC
>JAFUXX010000036.1 GCA_017476965.1 Kiritimatiellia bacterium
GCGTTCCGGGACGGGCGGATCTACATCAACCCCTCGCAGTATTTCGGAAACGCGACGGAGGCGTCGTGGAACTTCTTCATCGGCGGCTACCAGCCCGCGCAGAAGTGGCTCAAGGACCGCCGCGGGCGCTTTCTCTCGCCCTCCGACGTCCTGCACTACGAGCGCATCCTCCGCGCCCTCGACCTCACTGCCGGCCTGATGGCCGGGATCGACGGATGAAACCCCGCGATTCCATCCCGCTCGCCGCCATGGCAAAAGAGCCGCAGGAGCCCAGAGAACTCTGCGAAACCTCCGCGACTCTGCGGCTCTGTGTTGGAATCAAGTTCCCGGAACGGGATTTCCCCGCGCAAAGTCCGCGAAGTCCGCAAAGTGCATCATCGGAAACTTCGCGGACTCCGCGGACTTCGCGCGAGATTATTGTTCAACTCAGAAGCTCAGACAACTCTTCGAAACCTCCGCGGCTCTGTGTTGGAATCAAGTTCACGGAACGGGATTTCCCCGCGCAAAGTCCGCGAAGTCCGCAAAGTGCATCATCGGAAACTTCGCGGACTCCGCGGACTTCGCGCGAGATTATCGTTCGCCAATGAGGCGCAGAATGCCATGGGAAGGCTCGTCTACGACAAAAACGGAACGATAAAAGTCGAAAAGAATTCCATTTGCTTCGTATTCACTTTCCCGGCAGTGCCGCATGGGGTTTCTGGAACGTACTTAGGGCCCGACTTTGCGGCAATGGTCGGGGTGAATGCGGAAACCCGGAAAGTGATGTTCGTCCGCGTGGAGCAATGACCAGCCATCGTTCTCTCCGCCCGCCACTTGGAATCCGCGCCGCCGCGACGCGCGGACGGTTGTCGATGGGGGGGCAAAGTCAGACGCGGACGACGAAATCGCCGTATTGCGGGACGACGTGGTCGTGCGTCAGGAGTTTCGCGCCTTCCGTTTTCGCCTGCGCCACGAGCATCCGGTCGAACGGGTCGGCGTGAATAGGCGGCAGCCGCCCGGCGAGAATCGAGTGCGACGACAGGACGGGCATTTCCCGATACCCGGCTTCCAGAAACAGGTCCCGCGCTTCTTCGGCTCCGATCGGAATGTCTTCAGGATGTTTCGCCTGCTTGATCGCGATTTCCCAGACGGATGCCGCGCTGAAGTAGAATGCGGCCCCTGCATTCCCCATCAGCCGGACCGCCTTCGCGGAGAGCTTCGCGGAATCCGCAACCGACCAGATCGCCAGATGCGTGTCGACGAGATACTTCACGGCGGGCCTCCCGTCATTCGAACAGGCCGGCGACTTCGGAATCCATCCCGTCGAACGCCGCGTCGAAGTCGCTCTTGAACCGGAAACGGTTGTCGGCCAGACCGAGCTTGATGCCGCCACGGGCGGCTTGCTGGCGCGGCGGCTCCGCGACCCGCTCCGGCCTCCTCACCGCAGTCACGGGGAAGGGGATGCCGCCGGTCATGGCAACTGCGCAAATGAAGAGGTTGACGGCTCCGGACGTGGTAAGGCCGACCTCCGAAAAGACTTTCTCCGCCGACTTTCGCTTGGCGGTGTCGACGCGCGCGGTAATTGTCGAGGTCATGGGAAATTCTCCGTATTGTGTGTCAACCGCCGCCGATTGTATTACATGTTGTTGCAGATGGCAAGAGATTTTCCCGGTTGCGCGGTATTCTCCTTCCATTTCATCGCTTCCGTCACGCCGCGGCCCGCCCGCGGGCAGAATGCCCGCGCTCCCAGACACTCGCGCGAGGCGGTCCGCCCGGCGGTCGGGCCCTGCCGGAGCGGCCATCGCCCGCGTTGCATCAAGTAAACGGGACTTGACTTTCAACTTGTCTTTTCCTATTTTTCGGCCCCGGTGAAAACGAACGGAACAGAGGACGCGGCGCAATGCGCGGCGGAGGCGGAAAGCCCGCGACCGGAGGGGGAATTGATTCCCTGGAGCCGGCTTTTCCGCATCTGCGACCTGTACCTTTCCGTCGTGAAACGCACCGGCGGAGAACAGGAGTCCCGCCGCATCACCGTGAACCAGGCCCGCATTTTCGCGTACATCTTTTCGCGCGATTCCGCGGGGGAGATACACATTTCGTCGCTCGCGCGCGACCTTTCCGTGACGCCGGCCGCGGCCGGGCAGGCAGTGGAACGCCTCGTGCGCGCGGGTCTCGTGGACCGCAAGATCGACGCGGCGGACAGGCGGGCGTTCGCGATTTCCGTGTCCGCCAAGGGCCGCGAAATCCTCGCCGCGCACAGGCGGCGGGCGAGCGATGCCGTGCGCGACATAGTCGAAGCGATGCCGGCCGCGGACGTCGAAGCGTTCGAACGGGTCCTTTTCGCCCTTGAAACGTGCCTTTCCGCAAGGCGCGCCGATTTCCAGCAAAAGTCATGAACAAGACAGCAAAAACAGTTTCCGCCGCGGCACTTGCCGCGCTTTCCGCAACCTTCGCCCTCGGGGCCGAAACCCAGGCCGGCGCGCCGCAGGCGGCGGGTCCCTCGATGTTCCTCGTGGGCGTCGCCAAGGCCAAGACGGTGGACTACACCGCGGTCCGCACGTTCAGCGGGCGGGTGCTTTCGCCCGACACCGTGGCGATCGTGCCGCAGGTCGCGGGCACCGTTGTGGAAGTCGGTTTCGCCGAAGGCGCGACGGTCGCCGAGGGCGATCTGCTCTACAAGATCGATCCCGTGAAGTACGAGGCCGCGGTCGCGGCGGCGAAGGCCCAGGTCGCGCAGGCTTCCGCGACGGCGGAATACGCCCGCAAGTCGTTCGACCGCGCCAAGGCGCTCTTCGACAAGAAGGTCGCGAGCGCGGACGACCTCGATTCGGCGTCCAGCGCGTCCGCCGCGGCGGACGCCGCGCTCGCGGCGGCGCAGGCTTCGCTCGTCACGGCGGAGGACAACCTGGCGCACTGCACGATCGCCGCCCCGGTTTCGGGCAAGATCGGCCTCAATTCCGCCACCGTCGGCAACTACGTTTCCACCGCGTCCGGCCCGCTCGCCACGATCGTGAAGCAGGATCCGGTCCGCGTCGCGTTCGCCCCCGGCGCACGCGAATACGCCTCCGCGTTCGGCGGCGAGAAGGGCCTGCGCGAGCTATTCGACGTCCGCGTGCGCCTCTCCGACGGAACGCTGCGCGACGAGCCCGGCGAAATCGAATTCGTCGGCAACGAGGCCAACGCCGCCACGGACACGATGCCGGTCTTCGTGCGCTTCCCCAACCCGGGCGGCCTGCTCGTTCCCGGCACCACGGTCAAGGTCGAAGTGAAGGCCAGGAAGGCGGAGTCGCTCGTCGCGCTGCCGCTCGGCTCCGTGATCCACTCCGGCGGAGAGGCGTTCGTGTGGATGGTCGGCGAGAACGGGATGCCCGTGCGCCGCGACGTCGAGACCGGGCCCGCGACGTCCACCTACGAGACGATCGCTTCCGGACTCGAAGCCGGCGAGGACGTCGTCGTGGCCGGCACCCACAAGATCATGCCCGGGGTTCCGGTCGTCGCCGTCCGCGCCGACTAGCGTTTCCCCGCCCATGGCCCGGACCGACTGGAACCTGAAAACCCGTTCGCGGGAGTGCATCGCCTGTTCCCGGCCTTTCGCGGACGGCGAATGGGTGCATTCCTGCGTCGTCCTTTCCGGGTCGCCGCTTTTCGCCAGACTTTTCCCGCCGCAACCGGAGGGCGACGGCGCCGCCGCGCCCGCGGCCGCCGCGCCTGACGCGAAGCCCGCCGCC
>JAFUXX010000340.1 GCA_017476965.1 Kiritimatiellia bacterium
AAAGCCGTCGCCGCCGCCGCGGCGGCCGCGGCGGCCGCGCGGAGCCCGGAAAGGCTGCGGATCGTGTGCGTTCTCATGTCTTTTCTTTGCGCGCCGCCCTGATCGCGGCGCGGGCGCGGATTTCGTCCGGCGTCGCGACCGCCGTGCCGAGTTTGCCGACCACCACTCCGGCCGCTTCGTTGGCGAAGCGGGCGGCGTCCGCGAGGCCGGATCCGGACGCGAGGGCGAGGGAAAGGGCCGCGATGACGGTGTCGCCGGCGCCGGAAACGTCGAACACCTCGCGGGCGAAGGTCGGGATGCGCTCGAGCGCGCGCCCGCCTTCCGAAAGCAGCATTCCGCCGGGACCGAGCGTCACGACGAGGCTGCCGGGCGAAAACCTGGCGTGTATCGCGGCGCAGACCTCTTCGGCGGGGAAATCGGCGCCAGGCACGTCGTCGACGCCCGCGAGGCGGAGCGCCTCGGCGCGGTTCGGGGTCATCACCGAAACGCCGGAGTAGTCCATTCCCGCGCGCGGTTTGGGATCGAGCGCGACGAGACGGGGGCGCTTTTCGAGCGCGAGGATCGCGCGCAGCGAAGCGTTGTCGAGCAGGCCCTTGGCGTAGTCGGACAGGACGATGGCGTCCGCGCGCGCGGCGGCCGGGGCCACGCCGGTGCGCAGCTCCTCTTCCGTGAGCGCGTAGGCCGACGGCGGGGCTTCGCGGTCGAGGCGGCAGATCTGCTGGCGGCGGCACACGACGCGCGTTTTCACGATCGTCGGCCTCTTGTCCGACGCGCTCCCGGGGCACAGGCGCACGCCGAGCGAGGCGAGCGTTTCCGCGAGGCGGGCGCCGCCGGAATCCGTCCCCACCGGAGCGAAGAGTTCGACCTCCGCGCCGAGCGCGGCGAGGTTGGCCGCCACGTTCGCCGCGCCGCCCGGAACGGCGGTTTCGCGGTCCACGCGCACCACCGGAACGGGCGCTTCGGGGGAGAGGCGCGAGGCGTCTCCCCAGACGTACGCGTCGAGCATGGCGTCCCCGATCACGAGGATGCGCCGCCCTTTCGCCGCGGCGAGGACCTTGTCGGCAGTCCCGTCCATCGCGGCTTACGCGCCCCTGCGCGCCTTGAGGGCCTTCACGATTTCGGGGACGATTTCGTTCAGGTCGCCGACGAGCCCGTAGTCCGCCACGCCGAATATCGGCGCGTCGGGGTCCTTGTTGATCGCGACGATCGTGTCGGAGCTCTGCATTCCCGCCAGGTGCTGGATCGCGCCCGAGATGCCGACCGCGACGTAGAGCTTGGGGCACACCGTCTTGCCGGTCTGGCCCACCTGGTGCAGCGGGGAAATCCATCCGGCGTCCACCGCCGCGCGCGAAGCACCGACGGCCGCGCCGAGTTCCGACGCGAGTTCGCGCACGAGGGAGAACTTTTCGGGCGCGCCGAGACCGCGGCCGCCGGAAACTATGGCCTTGGCGCCGGCGATGTTCACGTCCTCCCCCGCTTCCTTCGTCACCTTCACGCGCTTCATGCGGCAGGGCGAAGCGGAGAGGTCGACCGGCACGCGCACCGTTTCGCCGGCGGGCGCGCCTTCGACGCGGACCTTCTTGAAGACGTTGCCGCGCACCGTCGCCATCTGCGGGCGGGTGTCCGCGCAGACTATCGTCGCCATGACGTTGCCGCCGAACGCGGGGCGCGTCTGGAGCAGGAGCTTCTTTTCGGCGTCGAAATCCAGCTGCGTGCAGTCCGCGGTGAGGCCGCAGTGCAGCATCGAAGCCGCGGTCGGCGCGAGGGAACGGCCGATCGTCGTCGCGCCGACGAGCACGATTTCCGGCTTCTTTTCGCGCACAAGCGACACGAACGCCTCGCTCCACCAGTCGTTCTGGTAGTACGCGAACTGCGGCGCGTCGAGGACGTAGACCTTCGCCGCGCCGTGGGCGAAAAGTTCGGGGGCGAGTTTTTCCCCGTTTTCGGAAAGAACGACGGCCGCGAGGGCGTAGCCGGACTTGGCCGCGAGCTCCGTGCCCTTGGAAAGCAGTTCGAGGGCGACGGACTCCAGTTCGCCGTCGCGCTGTTCTGCGAAAACCCAGATTTCGTTCATTTCGCGGGTCCTCAGACGAGATGCCTTTCGGCGAGTTTTCCTACGAGCGCGGCGGCCTGTTCGGCCGGAGTGCCGGAGAATACCTGTTTGTTGGCCTTCACCGGCGGCGCGAACACCTTGGCGACGCGCGTGGGCGAACCCTTGAGACCGATGCATTCCGGATCCGGCGCGAGGTCCTCCACGCCCCAGACCGGGGGCTGGTACGACTTGGCCTTCATCTTGCCGCGGAGGTTGGCGATGCGCAGCTCGCCCGCCTCCTTGACCACGGTCAGCGCGCACGGGCGCGCCACTTCCCATTCCTCGTAGCCGTCCTCGGTCATGCGGACGACCTTGAACGTCTTTTCGTCGAGGACCTCGCACGACTTGGCGTAGGTGAGGCACGGCAGGCCGAGGTTGTTCGCGATGCCGGGGCCGACCTGCGCGGTGTCGCCGTCCGTCGCCTGCTTGCCGAAAAGCACGATGTCGAACGGGCCGTTTTCGGCCTCCAGCTTCTTGATCGCGAGCGCGATCGTGTAGCCCGTCGCCCAGGTGTCGGCCCCGCCGAATTCGCGCCCGCACACGAGCACGCCGCCGTCGGCCCCGTGCGCCACCGCGGTTTTCACGACTTCGGCCGCGGGCGGCGGGCCCATCGTGATGGCGGTCACCGTGGAGCCGGGTTCGGAGGCCTTGAGCTTCAGGGCGAGTTCGAGCGCGTTTTCGTCGAAGGGGTTCACCACGGCCGGCACCCCGGCGCGGTTGAGGCGGTTGGTCGTCCGGTCGATCGTGACTTTGTCCGAATCCGGGACCTGTTTCATGCAGACGGCGATTTTCATGGAATGGGCGTCGCGGCGCTTTTCCGCGTCGCGGCGGGGAATTATACCGGAACGGGCCGAAAAAAGCGAAACGCCCTCCGCGCCGCCCGATTCGCCCCTTTTCTCCCGTAGTTCGCAGAGGCAAACGCACCGAATCAGGCGCGTTTGCCTCTGCGAACCACGGCAAAATCTCGGCGACGAGGTTCCAGCCGTCGTATGCGCGTGGAACATCGTTGCGGCCCGTTCGCATGGGGAAATCGTACCATGACGGGGCAAGCGAAGCAAACGGGGAAATGATCGACATCGAACGCCATAAAACGGCTGCGACGGCATTGAAAGTTTTTCAATGTCGGCGCGGAGCGGGGCAATGTCAGCAGAGGGCGTCGACGTCCGCGGCGGCGACGATGTCGCCGGGCGGGGGCAAGGCCGCGAAGGCGGCACGCAGGCGCTCGTGGAGCAGACGCGAATCTTCGCCGCGGAGAGTGATCTGGAAGCGCCATGCGCCGTTGGCGCGTTCGACGGCGGCGGGGACCGGATCGCCCAGAATCCATCGCGGATCGCCGCGGCCGACGGCGTCCGCGAAGCGCGCGGCGTAGGCTTCGACCGCCTCGCGAACCGTTCCGCGGAACGTGACGAGGCAGAAGCGCGTGAACGGCGGATAGAACAGCTCCTCGCGCTCGCGCATTTCGGCCTCGGCGAACGCGGCGTAGTCGCCGGCGGCCGCAAGCCGTATCGCCGGGACGTCGGGAGAGCGCGTCTGCACGATCACGTCGCCCGGCCGGCCGCCGCGGCCGGCGCGGCCCGCCATCTGGGCGACGAGCTGGAACGTGCGCTCGGCCGCGCGGAAATCGGAAATGGCGAGACCGGAATCGGCGTTGAGGATGCCGGCTAGCGTGACGTTCGGAAAGTCGAGCCCCTTGGCGATCATCTGGGTGCCGACGAGGATGTCCGTCTTGCCCGCGCGGAACGCGGCCAGTATCTCCTCGTGCGAGCGCTTGCGCGTCGTGACGTCGAGGTCCATCCTGTCGATCTTCGCGCGCGGAAAAAGCGCCCGGGCGGCTGTTTCCACGCGCTGGGTCCCGACTCCGGCGAGGCGGTAGCCCTCCTCGCCGCAATCCGGGCAGCGCGCCGGCACGGGTCGCCACGCGCCGCACACGTGGCAGCGCAGCACGCCGTCGTCGCGGTGGTACGTCATCGCCACGGAGCAGTTGTCGCACGTCTCTTCGCGCCCGCACGCCGGGCAGCCGACGCGCGGGGCCCAGCCGCGGCGGTTGAGGAAGAGCATGGTCTGCTCGCCGCACTCCAGCCGCCGGCGGATGGCCTGCACGAGCGTTTCGGAAAAGATCGCGCCCGGACCGGCGCCGCCGCGCGCGGGCTCGGCGCGCATGTCCACGATCGTCGTCGAAGGCAGCTGGAAGGCGGTCGCGCGGCGCGGCATGGAACAGAGCGCGTACTTGCCGGAGCGGGCGTTGCGCCACGATTCGAGAGAGGGCGTCGCGGAGCCGAACACCGCGGCGCACCCGGCGAAACGCGCCAGCACGGCCGCAACGTCGCGCGCGTGGTAGCGCGGGGTTTCGTCCTGCTTGTAGCTCGGCTCGTGCTCTTCGTCCACCACGACGAGCCCGAGTTTCTCCACCGGCGCGAAGAGGGCGGAACGGGGACCGACCGCGACGCGCGCCTCGCCGGAGCGCAGGCGCCGCCATTCGTCGTGGCGCTCGCCGCGGCCGAGGCGGCTGTGCAGCACGGCCACCACGGCGCCGAAGCGGGACACGAACCGCCTGATCGTCTGCGGCGTGAGCGAAATCTCGGGCACGAGGACTATCGCGCCGTACCCGCGCCGGAGCGTTTCGGCGATCGCCTGGAGGTACACCTCGGTCTTGCCGCTCGCGGTGACGCCGTGCAGCAGGACGGGGCGCGGATCGCCGCCCGGCGGCAGCGCGGCGACGATCTTGCCGAGCGCGGCCCTCTGGTCTGCGTTGAGCTCCAGCGGCGAAGACGGCGCGATGCGGCGGCCGGCGAGCGGATCGCGGCGGCGGACGCGCTCTTCGATTGCGACGAGGCCGGCGGCGGCCATCTTGCGGACCGTTTCCGGGGAAACGCCCCACGCACGGAGGAAGCCGGAAAGCAGCTCGCCCTCCTCGCCGAGTCGGGAAAGGATTTCCTTCTGGCGCGCCGTTTCCGGCTCGGGAGCGCCGGGGACCCTGCGGACGAAGCGCTCGCGTGCGAAACCGTCGCGCCCGGGATCCGCGGACCCGCGGATCGCGGGCGGCAGCATGGTGCGGAAACACAGGCCGGGAGGCGCGAGGTAGTAGTCCGCCATCCAGAGGCCGAGGCGCACGAGCGCGGGAGTGAGGGCGGGCGGCCCGGGGGCGACCGACGAAACCGGGCGCAGGCGGCCGGCGAAATCCGACTTCGCGGCGAGGGCGGCCACGGTGCCCTCCGCCTC